>CAIMMJ010000254.1 GCA_903842515.1 uncultured Bacteroidota bacterium
GGTAATTGTTATTTGTTGTAGATAATTTATTTTTATCTAAAAAATAAACTGAATTATTTTTTACTTCTGTCAGTGCAATAATTCCATCAAATGTTGTTCCTAGCCATACAATTCCTTTCTCATCAACTTCAATTTTTCTAATTTCATAGGGAATAGAATCAAAGTATTTTTCATTTTTCCAATTGCCATTGGTGTATTCAAATGAAGTAAGCCCATCTTTTAATCCAATAAATAATTTGTTTTGTTCACCAATAAATTTTGTGCAATAAGCGTGATAAGAATATATTAGTTTTGCTTCATTGCCTTTCAATTCAAATACTCCTTGCTGAGTGGAAACAAGCACCATGTTTAGCCCTTCTATAACTTCGAAGCTCCATGCCGGGGAATTAATTCCATCAATAGGCAAAAATTTCTTTGCACTGTTATCATCAATTTTATAGTATGAAACACCTTTTGATGAACTAACATAAATGTAATTGTTGAACTCACATACTTCGTCAATTCTTCCTGGCAATCCATCTTGTTCTCCAAAAAATGTTATGGGTGAGTTTATTTCTATTCTAGAAATTCCTTTGTCTAGTGCCAACCACAATCCATCTTGATTATCCAAGAATATATTTTTTACCAGTTGATCTGGCAATCCACTTTTTTTGTTGAGGTGTTGAACTAGTTTTCCATTATTGTTAATAATATATACTCCGTTATAAATTGTGCCAAGTGCAATATTATCTTTGCTAATAGAAATTCCGCAATACAAAAATCCTTCAATAAGTTCATTGTCAATTTCAGTATTAAATTTCTCTACTTTTCCAAATGTTGAAATTGTAAATAATCCTCTTTCTTTTGTTCCAGCAATTAAACTATTTTTGTTGGAGGGGATTAGGCAGTAAAGTTTTTCGTTTTTAAAAAATTCGCCTCCTGCAATTGGTTCTAATTTATTATTTACTATTTTTTTTATTCCAGATCCAATTTCTAAAACATAAATTTGATTGTTTACTTTATAACTGAAATGAAATAATTTTCCATTTTCAGGAAGTATTTCTGAAATAGAAACTCCGTTGTAAACAAAAATCTGGTTGTTGGTTTGAAAGTAAACCATGCTGCCAATACAATAAGTTTTCCAAACATCACCAAAACTTATGTTTGGTTTTAATAAGGAATTTAAGGAAACGTATTTTAGCTTTCCGTTGATTGGTTTTAAATAGCCAATTTCCCCTACCGAACCGGTATAAATAATATTTGAATTGCTAACAGCTAAAGATCTAAAAATGGATTTGTTATCGTTGTTGTAATAGCTCCAATTACTTCCATCAAACTCCATTAATGCTGTAGTGTTTGCAACATAAATTAAGTTTCGTTTATCTTGAACTATGCACCAATTATCGGATGCTGACTTGTATTCGCTAGGTAAATAGTTTTTTATAAATGGTGTTCCAGAA
This sequence comes from uncultured Bacteroidota bacterium, assembly GCA_903842515.1. Lineage (GTDB taxonomy): Bacteria > Bacteroidota > Bacteroidia > UBA4408 > UBA4408 > CAIMMJ01. The sequence goes on from CAIMMJ010000254.1 coordinate 1,440, forward strand.
GGAATTTGACAAAACAAAACTGTTGAAATTCCAATTAGTAGAAGTAATATGCCTAATTTTTTACTCAAGAGGTTTAGATTTTAATAACCACTGCATTCCAATAAATGGAACAAATTTACTGTTTGAACTTATAGACAATCCTGTTTCTAGATGAAAGGATTTATAAACTTTAAATACTGCACCCGTTTTTAATTCAGTATTGTATAGTAGTTGTACATTTAAACTATTTACATTATTTTTATTTGCATCTAACACTTGATAAGAAAACAAAGACGTTTGCGCCTGAACAAATACAAAGAGGTTGTCGTATTTTTTGAAATCCCACCAAAATCTTCCAAAAAAATTTGGATGAATACTCAGGGAATTATTTGTTGCATTTAATCTGCTGTAAAATGTATTTAAAGTAAAACCAACACTCACCTTTTCACTTACAAAAAATCCAATTCCCGGGTTTATACCTGCTACTAAAACTTTGGAATTGTTAGAATAAGATACAGAACCACCCAAAGGAATGTGCTTTGAATATTGACAAAAAGCAGTATTTATATTAAGCAATAAAAAAACAAAAAGTGCAATAAAAAATAAATTCTTCATTAAGAAAATGGTAATTTGTGTTTACGAATTTAATCAAAGAATTTAATAAAACTAAAAAGTTAATTTTTAATAGTAGCCATTTCTTTTTCTAAGAAACCATTCAGCAGAAAGAAGAATTAGAACAAAAACAAAAATCCATTTTATATTTATAGCATCTTTAAACTGTTTGTTGGTAAAAGACATTGGTTTTATTTCTTCTCTGTTTTTTATCATTTCTATCAAATCTTTTTCTTTGCCGGGATAAAACATTTTACCTGAAGATTTTAATGCTAAAGTTTGCAGCAGATTATGATTAGCAACGGAATTTACTAATTCAGAAAATAATTTTTCAATTCTAAATTTTCCTGATTCCGAATAAGATTTTCCGCCTAAATTAACTTTTGAAGAATACGTATAATTTCCGGGAGGCAACAGGCCGGCGTCTAAATGATAGTTTTTAAAGTTTTTATTAAAGGTAAACGGATATTTTTTTCCTTTATCGTTTGTAATCTCAATTATTAAATCGGGTTCATTCACCAATTCATTAATGTCATTAAACAATTCGGCATCCATTTCTATGTTCTCATTTTCTTTGTAAGTGTTTTTTCCAAAAATTCTAAACGGTTTTTTATTTTCTTTTGAAGCCAAATACTGTACAATTTTTCCAACTAAATTAGTAAAGTTTTCGTGGTTCTGGTTTTGAATAAAATCATTTATTCGCCACTTCCAAAGTCCTTCTCCACATATAAATCCTAGTTTATTGGAGTTTACTTCCTGAAAAAATACCAGTGGGTTAGAACTATTTATGGTGCCAATTTTTTGAGTAAACAATACATTGGCATTTACTGCTGTTTTGTAACCTCCAAAAGGAGCATACAGTGGAGGCAATTGATTTATATATTTTAAGATTTTATCGTCTAATGAAAAAGAAGAAAATGCTTTATTGTAGGTGGGAAATACTTCGTTTGGTTTTTGTGATTGCGATGTTAAAGAAAATGAAATTGGTAAACTATTTAGCACCGAAAAATTAGTTTGTGCACCAACAGTAAATAAGCAAGGAATATTTTTGCTTATTGCTTCTTGTATAAATCTATTGCCTAAGCCAGATAAAGAAGGAATTTGGAAGAAAATAATTAAATTATAAGATTCTATTTTGCCTTTAAATGCTTCTGCACTAAAATAATCGCAAGTGTAAGCCTCGTTACCTTGTATTGTATTTACAATGGCCGAAATATCGGGATGTGGTGCAGAAGATAGAATTAATATTTTTTCTTTGTTTTCAATAACTTCAACAAAAATTTCACGGGTATTATTGTTAATAGTATATTCTCCCTCAAGTGGAACTATTTGTAACGTATAAGATTTTAAACCACCCGATTTAGCATCTACCTGAAAACTAATATTGCTTAGTTGGCTATTTTTAGAAAATGTTAGCTGCTGTTCGGCAATTAAGTTATCTCCTTCTTTTAAAGTAACTTTAGTTTGCCTTCCTTTAAATTCATTAGCTTCAATAGTAATTTCAATAGGGAAGGTATTTCCAAGGTATGCAAATTTATTTGTTAGTACTTTATTTATTGCTAAGTCTTTTTTTACCGTTGTGTCGCCCCACGCAATGCTGTAAAATGGAACCTCTTGAACAAAAGAATTGTTTGTAGGATTTTCACCTCTGTTCATTATTCCATCACTTAAAAGTATAACTGCACCTAAATTTCTTCCCGAAAAATTATTTTGTACTTCGCTTACCAACTCCGAAATATCAGTTTCCTTGTCTGTGTAATTGGGCTCAGTGTTGTTTGATATTTTTTGGCCAAACAAATACGTTTTTAAATCGTATTTCTCATTTAATTCATTCTTTAGGATAGAAATGCTATTGTTTATTTTTTCTTTGTCATTTAACTGCATAGACTCCGAATTATCAATTGCCAATACTAAATTTGGTTTTTGAACATCTACATTCTCCCATTTTATAAGCAGATTTAGCAGCAGCAAAGAAATAGTAAATACACTTACAAAGCGAAGAGAAAATAGTAAATAATACAACCAGTTTTTTATTTCGAACTGATTTCTTTTTCTATACAAAAACCAAGCATAAAAGAACCCTGCAACAACAGAAAATCCAACCATCCACCAAGGGTAGCTCAATACAAATTTATACATTATACTTTAAAGAATTAGGTAAGCATACCGCCACACACAGAAATTGTTTGGCCGGTAATATAGGCACTCATATCGCTTGCTAAAAACAAAGCAAGATTTGCAACATCTTCGGTTGTGCCGCCTCTTTTTAGTGGAATGCCATCTCTCCAGCTTTGAATAGTTTTTTCGTCCAGAGCTCCAGTCATTTCTGTTTCAATAAACCCCGGAGCAATAGAATTGCACCTAATGTTTCGTGAGCCTAATTCCAGTGCTACAGATTTTGAAAAGCCAATAATCCCTGCTTTTGAAGCTGCATAATTTGATTGTCCTGCATTTCCTTTTACACCTACAACCGAACTCATGTTTATGATGCTTCCTTTGCGAGCTTTAAGCATGGGGCGCTGCACCGCTTTTGTAATATTAAATATAGATTTAAGGTTTACTTTAATTACTTCATCAAAATTTTCTTCCGTCATTCTCATCAGCAAACCGTCTTTTGTTATTCCAGCATTATTTACAACAACATCAATAGTTCCAAATTCTGCAACAATTGCAGTAATTAAGTCATCGGCTGCTTTAAAATCTGATGCATCACTTTTATACCCTTTTGCTTTTATTCCAAAAGCGGATAATTCTTTCTCCAGTTCTTTTGCTTTTTCATCGCTAGATAGATAGGTAAATGCAACATTTGCTCCATGTTCTGCAAATTTTTGTGCTATACCTTTTCCTATTCCTCTTGAGGCTCCTGTGACAAGAGCCACTTTGTTTTCTAGTAATTTCATATTAAAAAAAATTAATCTTCAAATATAGTTAATTTGAGTTTACTGCAATTTAGAGCAAGGTAAGTATTGGTTAAAAATATAAAAAACAAAAAAATTATCTGGTTAATTAACTGAGGTTAAAAAATTCAGATGCCATTTTTTCTATTTCTGCACCAATAGCTAAAGACGCAGTAGCAGCAGGCGATGGTGCATTTAAAACATGCAATGCATTTCCACTTTTTTCAATTTTAAAATCGTCGATCATTTCACCTTCTGGTGCCAGTGCCATTGCTCTTACACCTGCTCTCCCCGGAACAATGTCGTCCATCTCTAAACTCGGAATTAATTTATTTAAACGTTTTAAAAATAATTTTTTTGAAAAAGCACCTCTGTACTCATCTAAACCAAACTTCCAATGTTTTGCAAAAAACTTCCAAGTTCCACCAAACGCAAATGCCTCAACCGTGTCTTTTAAACTAAAATCTGTTTTGCCATATCCTTCACGTTTAAAAACAAAAACTGCATTTGGGCCACACTCTGTTCCTCCTTGAATCATTCTAGTAAAATGAACTCCCAAGAAAGGAAATTTAGGATTGGGAACGGGATAAATTAAATGTTTTACTTTTTTCATTCCTTTTTCTGAAAGGTCGTAATAGTCGCCTCTAAAACCTACAATAGCGGCATCAGATTTTGTGCCTTCTTTTTTTGCTATTCTATCGCTTTGCAATCCTGCACATGCAATGATGTATTTTCCGGAAAAATTCCCTTTTGGCGTTTTTATCAAGGTATAGTCTTGGTGTTTTTCAAATTCCTGTGCCTCAGCTCCGGTTATTACTTTACTCTGAGGGAATTTTGCTTCAAATATTTCTACATATTTTTTAGTAACCTCGGCATAGTCTATTATGCCTGTGCACGAAACATGAATTCCTGCAATTCCTCTGCAATAGGGCTCAATCTCTTGAATTTCTTTTGGACCAACTAGCGTTAATCCCTCCACTCCGTTTTTTTGGCCATTGCCAAATACTTTATTCATGTGCTCCAGCTCCGATGGATCGGTGGCAACAATTAGTTTCCCGCAAATATCGTGTGCCACGCGGTGCTCTTTTGCAAAGCTCACAAGTTCTCTTCGTCCATCCACACACAAACGTGCTTTATATGATCCAGGTTTGTAATAAATACCTGAATGTATAACGCCGGAGTTATGCCCTGTTTGATGTGCCGAAACTTCATTTTCTTTTTCTAATACAAGTATTTTTTTTGACGGATACTTTGTATTTAATTTAAGTGCAGTTGCTATTCCTACTGCCCCTGCTCCAATTATTATTATATCAAAAGTTGTGTTCTCCATTTTTGCTTGAGTAAAATTTATTTTTTTATGTTCTTTCAATAAATCGAAAGTATATAATATTTTGCTTTGTCATTGAATTTTCGTTTTACCAAATAATTCCTTTTTCTAACTAAAAATTCTGCCCTTTGCAC
>CAIMMJ010000255.1 GCA_903842515.1 uncultured Bacteroidota bacterium
CAAAAATGGAAACTATGCACAAGTCCAATTGAGTATAAGTTTTCTTCTGCAAAATTTTATGAAACTGGTATAGATGAACTTTTTATTTTAAGCAATGGCACTATTTAAGAATTTGGACTTGTTGGTGATAACACCAACAAGGGGAGTAAAATCTTTTGGCGACCAATACGGCCCTAACCCATTCTTTTGGTCAGGAAAATACAGCGATGGTAGTGGCGGGTATGTTGATGAGAGTGGGGAAGCAAGTTCACCTGTATTTGGTAGCCTAAAATATGCTTACCAATTTGCAAATTTGAATCTTCTAAACCCCAATAATTCAAACATTACCGGCGGTGTTGATATCAATTGTCAAAACAGTTTCGATTTGTATCACAATGAGGACTTGCAATTAGACAATGTTGGGCAAATAATGCAAATACAAAACGGCTCAGTGGCTAACAACCCACAGCAAGCAAGCCTTTGGTGGGAAAAATACAATTTATACAATGCCTTGTTAAAAGATGTTACTCTAATTGACAGCCCCGAAAAATTAGCTTTTAAAACCCAAACTGACCAAGAAGCATTGGGCTTGCTAACAGAGCTAAGCAAAAGATTACAAGACACTTTGTTTACCGACAGTTTAGGAATTTTAGAAACTAAAATACTAAACAATGCCATTGCTACCAGCAACGAACCCGAAGAAAACCTAAAAAAGCTAAACGACTACATCAGTGGTTTTTTGTTGATGCAAAAAGATTCATTTCAATTGAGTTTTAGCTCAGAACAAGTTGCAGAAATGCAAAATATGGCAATGCTTTGCCCCAGCTTATATGGCCCTGGTGTTTATGGCATAAGAGCTTTGCTAAAATCTATAGATAGCCTAAGCATCAGCTACCTTAGTCCTTGCGAAATGGCAATTGACCCACTAGGGCAATCAGGCGGAAACAACCAAAGAAGAGGAAGTGTTTCTGCTACACAAAGGGGTGATTTGCCAGATTTTGATGAATTAGCAATTGCAAAGGACGTTTCAACTTTTGAAGCTACAATGCTGTTGTATCCAAACCCTGCACAAAACTTAGTAAATGTAGAAAGCAAAGAATCTAATATAGTTTTTTATGAACTAAGCAGCCCTGCCGGTATAATTTTAAAAACCGAAAGGGTTCAAAGTACAAACTTTTTTACCATTGATGTTTCTAAGCTTAGCTCAGGTTTTTATATCTTAAAGTTTTTTAATACCAACAACCAATCAACCATTCAAAAATTCAATATCATTAAATAATTTATTAATTATCAGGGCAACTTTATGTTGCCCTGATTTTTATACATGAAAAAGTTATTCATAATAATTCATCTTTTATTTTGTTTTGGTGCCAAGTCTCAAACAAACTTAGTACCCAATCCATCGTTTGATCTTACCAACTTAGAATATGCCCAAAATGGGCAATGTATTTTTGGTGTTGGTTATCCTTCTTACGTTAGTCCTTGGCGCACCCTAGATTTTGGGGGTACTGTAATTTATCCATTTGATTCTTGTTCTATCATGGCTGATTTAAGAGTTCCCTATACCATTTATGGCTATCAGCTTCCGCATTCAGGCAGTTCCTATGTTTCAATCTCGGTAATTTCCTACGCAATTCCTAATCCTCAATTCTTGTATAACAGAAGTTTCCTTTTTTGCAAGCTTACAAATCAACTAAAACAAAACAGAACCTATTGTTTTGAAATGTTTGTGAATCTGCCAGATTCAATGAATTTTACTTGTAATGATTTAGGTGCTTATTTCTCTGCCGATAGTTTGGTGTATAATGATTTAGTCTCCATTACGCAACAAGTTTTTCCGCAAATAAACAATGATCCTATTTCTAATCCATTAACCTCAAAAACAGAATGGATGAGTGTAAAAGGTAGTTTTGTGGCACAAGGAACAGAGCAATACATGACTTTAGGCAATTTTAAAGGCCATTACGAAACAGATACTACTAACATTGAAAATATTTTTAGATTTATAGGTGTAGGATTATTCCTCGACGATGTTTCATTGGTAGAACTTAAAGCCCTAAACCAAGAGCAAGATACCTTGCTTGTATGTGCAGGAGAAAGTAAAACACTTTCTGTTTTCCCGGATATTACAAGTGTTTTATGGAGCAACGGAGATACTGCTGCAAACATAAGCGTAAATGCAGCAGGTAAATATTGGGTAAGAGGCACTAATGCATGTGGCACAGTTGCAGATACCTTTTGGGTAAAAATTTTACCGCAAGAACAATATAATTTTACTTTGGGCAATGATGTTTTTCAGTGCGATAGCATCAATACCACTTTAAGCATAAACAATACTTTTTTAGAAAATTATTTATGGAGCACCGGAGATACTACCCAAACTATTGCTACAAACCAACCCGGCACAGTTTGGGCAAGCAGCAATAGCCAATGTGGTTTAAGAACAGATACAATAAATTTGTTTGTTTACCCCCAAGCCCAAGTAAACCTTGGCCAAGATACCACCCTTTGCCTTGGGCAAAGTTTAAACTTAAATGCAGGAGATTTTACAAGCTATTATTGGAGCACACAAGATACCACTGCAAGTATAAATGCCAAACAAAGCAATACTTATTTTGTGCAAGTGCAAGATAGCAACAACTGCACAGCAAAAGATAGTATAAACGTTGTTTTTGAGCAAGCAACTTATAATTTTTTACCGCAAGATACCGCTGTGTATAAATGGCAATTGCCCATTACAGTTTCTGTACCCAATGATTTTACAAATATTCTTTGGCTAGACGGCACAAACCAACTTAGCACCCAAATTGCCAATGCAGGAATATTTTCTGTGGTGGCCAAAGATGCCGGGGGCTGCAATGTAGCCGATAGCATAAGCTTAACACTAAAAAAGCAAAACATTATTTTGCCCACCATAAATACTTTGGGGCAA
>CAIMMJ010000256.1 GCA_903842515.1 uncultured Bacteroidota bacterium
AATAATCTTTCAGAATTTAAATTGTCTACCCAACCGTCATTTTTGCCGTAAGAAACTGCCGAACTTATTGACCAGTTACCTTTGAGTTTACCACTGTTGTAACTAAGTGTGGTCCTAAGATTATTGTTATTTCCAAATTCTTGTTTAATAACAAATCTTCTGTTTACCTCTATGCCACTGGTTAAGATATTCATAGTGCCGCCAATTGCAGGGATTGCTAATTTACTGGCTCCTAAACCCCTTTGCACTTGGATAGATTTTGTTTGATTGTCTAATCCAAACCAATTGCTCCAAAAAACTCTACCATTGTGCATGTCGTTCATGGGTATTCCATCCAACAACACCATTACGTTTTGGGAATTAAATCCCCTAATACTAATTCTTGCATCGCCATCCCCGCCGCCTCTTTGGGTGGCATAAACTCCGGGTGTTGAATTAAGAATCATGGGTAAATCTTGCGTACCCAATTGCTCCTGAATCTTTTGAGGAGTAATATTAGAAAAAGCAACAGGTGTTTTTCTGGCAATTGCAATATCAGCTACAATCTCTACTTCTTGCAAAACTTTTGTTTCTAATGGAGAGTTAAGAATTACCGTATTGCCTTTTATGGTTATCTTTTTTTCAATTGGTTTATATCCTACGTAAGAGATGGTAATGGTATAATCGCCGTCGTCTAATTTCAAAAAATAATTTCCATCGAGGTCAGTAGCGGAAGCTTTGGCATTTCCTGCCGAAACAGTAGCACCAATTAATGGTTCTCCAGTAATGGCATCTGTTAACGTTCCTTTTACTCCTGTTTTTTGAGCAAAAACAGATATTGACGATAGCAGAAGTAAACAAAAAGCAATTCTAAATTTCATTTAAATCAGTGAATTAGTTTTTTGCAAATCTGACAGAACCAACCTTACCCTCTCTATTTATGATTCTTGCAAAATAAATTCCGGCAGATAAATTAGAAATGTCAATGGTGCTGCTTGGCGAATTTGGGAAAACATCAAATAGAATTTTGCTTGAATAGTCAAATATACTTATCAGCTTTATTTCTGAACCAGCAGAAAAAGTAATATTATTTTGTGCAGGATTAGGGAATGCAACAACAGTTAATTTTTTAAAGTTTTCAGCAATACCTACAGTATTTCCAACAGTGAATGTTGCGTAGCTGCTGCAAGGACCTTCCACTAGCGTTAGAGTATATGTTCCGGGGTTTAAATTTGAAACAGAATTAAGGGTAGAATTAGCTATTGTATCGTTTCCTAGGGTCCAAATATAAATCACATTTGCTGCTCCTGTTACAGAAACTGTAATTGAGCCATTGGCACATGTATCGCAAGATGCTGCTACAACAGAACTTGAACTAATCTCGGAACCTCCCGGATCAGAAATACTTGCAAAATAAGTAAAAGTGCAGCCACTAGCATCGGTAACAACACATGAATATGAACCCGCTCCAATATTTGAAATTGTATCATTAGCTACACCATTTTCCCATAAGTATTGAAATGGAGCGTTTGCTCCCGATACAACTATGGATGCTGAACCGTCGCTGGCACCACAAGCGCTTGGGTTAGCTGTTGTAAACTGTGCTGAAGGAGCCGCTTTTTGAACAATGGAAATAGATTTAGTAATGCTGCATCCTTGCGGATCTGAAATTGTTACTGTAAAAGTACCTACTGGCAATAAAGCTGTTTGATTTAATGTGCCATTACTCCAAGAATAAGATAATGTTGGATTACCCGGAATACTTGAAACATTTGTGGTAATGGATGTTGATTGACCTTGACAAACTACAGTATCTCCTTGAAAAGAAACGGTAACTCCATTAAATATGGAACAAGCACAAACACACTCATGACTACCTAAACCATAAAAAGTATTTACAGGCAAAGAATCCCATTGCACACTTGCATTAAAAGTAGCAGGTTGAGGATTTACAGTTACTCCGTTTTGAACATCGTATTTTCTAAATAAAGTTTTGTCTTGAGACCAATACTGAAGAAAATAAGCTCCCGAAGGTGTGAAGCCCACAGGCATACTAGAAAAAGGAGGTAAAATTGTCCAGCCCGCAGTTGGAGATGCAGTTCCTAAATTGTTTTTTGGTTGTTCGCCAATACATGCAAAAATATCAACGTTGCTCCATGTGCCACCTACGTTTTTTTGCAGGGCCAAAGCATCGTCACCATTAAAACACAATACTCTTGGTTGACCTGTTCCTGTTGCACAGCCAGGGCAAAGCAAAGTATCGGCCACTGCTTGCAATTCTAAATCTATAGGAGCACTTTGCCCCGTTCCATTTGGGTCGGTAAGGTTCAAAGCAATTACGTATACATCTTTTGCTGCAAGCGTAATATTCACTGGTAAATTTAAAACGTGTTGAGGATCAATTGGCTCAAGAGTATTGGAATTTCCATTGTCGTGACGAATTAACCTGTAATTTGCCAAAGAAACCGGATTGTTTGTTGGGTTGTAAATTTCAATTGCTTTGTTATTTCCTGAACCTTCTACATATTCTGAAATAAACAATTCGTTGCATTGTGCTTGTGCAAAATTAAGTGTTGCCACAAACCCAAAAATTGAAAGTAATAATTTTTTCATAACTTATTTTTAAAATCCCCGCGAAATTAAGCTAAAGAAATTAAATAGCTATACTTTTTTGAGTTAATATTATTATCAAATGATTAATTAAAATTGGATTTCTATGATTTTAAATCAATCTTTGAATTTATAAACTATGAAAATAAATAATTTTGATTCAATAATATTCGACTTGGGCGGCGTATTATGGAACATTAGTTACCAAGCTACAGCCACTGCTTTTATTAACTTAGGATTTAGCGATTTTAACAATTGGTACTCTCAAGCCAATCAAAAAGAGCTTTTTAATAAATTAGAAACAGGTAAAATTGCTGAACATGATTTTTACCAAGAAGTTAGAGATGTTAGCGGTTTAAATCTAAGCAATTCAGAAATTGAAAATGCTTGGAATGCCATGCTCTTGGATTTACCAACAGAAAGAATTGAACTAATATCTGAAATTGCCAAAAAAAAGCCCATCTATTTGTTGAGCAACACCAACGAAATTCACCTAAAAAAAATTGAAGAATTGCTCAAAAACAAAGAAACCAATTGGGAAAGCTTTTGTGCAATTTTTTCTAAAGTCTATCTGAGTTGCAGAGTAGGAATGAGAAAACCAAACGAAGATATTTTTTTTAAAGTTTTAAACGATAATAATTTAATTGCCAGCAAAACACTTTTTATTGAAGACTCTATACAGCACATTGAAACTGCAAAAAAAATTGGAATACAAACCTTATTTTTGCAACCCAATCCAGCTAACCAAAAAACCATTCATAGCGAGCTTGTAATTTGAAGAGTAAATACAAAATAGGTTTTGAATACTTTAAAAAATTCAAACAAAACAAATTGGCACTTGCTGGTTTAATTGTGATTGTATTGGCTAGTATAATTGGTGTTTGGGGCTCAAACATTCGCCCCGATTCCAGCAAAGATTCCAATCAAATGTGTTTGAACATTGCCAGGCAAAAACCAGGCTTTAGTTGCTTTTTATTTTATTCGCAAGGATTGCCCAAAACATCTAACTTTTTTAAAAAACTTTTTTTGGGGGGCGATGAAACTGGTACAAAAGTATTAGCTGTAAGTGCTTTTTCAGTTGACTCGGAAAATATTACATATTCTGAATTTCATCCTTCGGGAATAGCACTGGAAAAAAAAGAACCTTTAAAAAATATTTTACCACTGCTTAGTGCAGCCGATGCAAAAACTAAAATAGAAAATGAACTTATTGTAAAAAAAACGTTTTGGTTAGGAACAGATAGGTTTGGCCGTGACCTCCTGAGCCGAATAATGGCAGGGATATTAATAAGCCTTTCGGTAGGATTTATTGCAGTTTTTATTTCTTTGCTTATTGGCATTTCTTTGGGTGCGTTTGCAGGCTATTACGGAGGGAAAATTGATGCATTAATTTCTTGGTTTATTAATGTAATTTGGGCGATTCCAACCTTACTGTTAGTAATTGCAATTACATTGTTATTAGGCAAAGGATTTTGGCAAGTGTTTGTGGCAGTGGGTTGCAGCATGTGGGTAGAAGTAGCACGTATGGTTAGAGGACAATTTTTATCCATCAAAGAAAAAGAATACATACAAGCTGCAAAATTATTAGGGCTTAGCGATACCAAAATTATTTTTAAACATATTTTACCCAATACATTTGGTCCTATAATAGTAATTGCAGCCTCCAATTTTGCCAATGCCATTTTATTGGAAGCGGGTTTAAGTTTTTTAGGAATTGGGGCACAACCTCCAATGCCAAGTTTAGGCACAATCATAAAAGACCACTACGGATACATTACCATGGATGCTTCATTTTTGGCTATTTTTCCGGGGATAACAATTATGCTCTTAGTTTTGGCTTTTGTAATGACAGGCAATGGTATAAGAGATGCATTGGATGTGAAACAAATTTCAAAATCTATTTAATCAATAAAGATAATAATCACGATTACTATACACGATGGAACAACAATTTTTAGAAGAAATTTCAAAAGGCTATACATTTAAATCAGATTGTATTCTTTTGGGTGGAGCTGTGCTTGATGGGAAAATTGTAGAAGGTGCACAAGTTAAAGCTCCTTTAAAAATGTTTAACAGACATGGATTAATTGCAGGTGCAACTGGCACAGGAAAAACAAAAACATTGCAAAAATTAGCGGAATCGCTTTCAGAAAAAGGTGTAAGTGTTTTGATGATGGACATGAAAGGAGATGTTAGTGGCATATCAAAAGCAGGAACAGAAAATCCCAAATTAATAGAGCGCTCAAATAGTTTGAATTACAAATGGAAAGCCAAAGGTTTTCCTGTAGAGTTTTTAAACATCACCGAAGGAAACGGAGTAAGGCTTAGAGCAACTGTAACTGAATTTGGGCCTGTATTGTTTTCTAAAATTCTAGAACTAAACGATACACAAAGTGGAGTTATTGCTTTAGTTTTTAAGTATTGCGATGACCATAAAATTCCATTGATAGATTTAAAAGACTTTAAAAAAACACTACAATATTTAACCAACGAAGGCAAAGCCGAAATAGAAAAAGAATACGGAAGAATAAGCACTGCAAGCACTTCTACCATCATTAGAAAAATTATTGAAATAGAAACACAAGGAGCAGAAAAGTTTTTTGGTGAACTAAGTTTTGATGTAGAAGATTTGTGCAGAATAGACGACAACGGTAAGGGCTACATAAATATTTTGAGGTTGACAGATTTGCAAGATAAACCCAAATTGTTTTCTACGTTTATGCTGCAATTGTTAGCAGAAATTTATGCCACCTTTCCGGAAGAAGGAGACATGGACCAGCCGAAACTAGTAGTATTTCTAGACGAGGCACATTTAATTTTTAACGAAGCCTCTAAAGCACTTTTACAACAATTGGAAAGCATTATAAAACTTATTCGCTCCAAAGGAATAGGAATATTTTTCTGTACCCAATTACCAACTGACATTCCTGCTAATATTTTAGGACAATTGGGGATGAAAATTCAACATGCTTTAAGAGCTTTTACAGCACAAGACCGCAAAGCAATTAAACTTACTGCCGAAAATTATCCCGAAACCAACTTTTATAAAACAGAAGATGTTCTAACGTCATTAGGCATTGGCGAAGCATTGGTAACCACACTCAACGAAAAAGGAAACCCAACTCCCTTGGTGCATTGCATGTTGTTGCCACCCAGCTCTAGGATGGACACAATTAGTGAGCAAGAACTAAACGAATTGATAGAAAAATCGAAACTGGTAAAAAAATATTTTAATAGAATTGAAGGAGAAAGTGCCTATGAAATTTTAAACGATAAAATAGAAGGCAAAATAGAAGAACAAGAAAAAGTAAGTGTAGCAGCACAGCAACAAACAAGTGACGCAAAACAAAGCAACACCAGAGCCGAAAAATCGGTGATTGAGCAAGCCGCATCAAACCCCTTAGTAAGAACCATTGCCAAAGAACTTACACGAGGATTGTTAGGTGCATTAGGTTTGGGCACAACCAGGAGGACAACTAGAAAAGGGACTTGGTTTTAGGATATTCTTTGCTTACAAAATCAAAGTAAAATCTAATTGTTTTTTGGCAATGTCTGCTTTTTTAACTTTCACATACACCTCATCACCCATTCTTATTACTCGTTTTGTTCGTTTGCCTCTTACGCAATAATTTTCTGCGTCCAATTCAAAAAAGTCGGCAGAAAT
>CAIMMJ010000257.1 GCA_903842515.1 uncultured Bacteroidota bacterium
AATTTATTTTTCAATTTTTTCTTTTCCATTAACACTTGATGAAATTTATAACTACAATCAGTCATCAAAAACTAAGGAAGAAATAAAAAAAGCCTTGGATATTTTAGTGGCAAAACACCTTATTTATAATACATCAAAATATTATCAATTAGAAGAGAATTTAAACCAAATAAATAACAGATTAATTGGAGAAAACAACTACAAAAGAAAAAAAAAGAGGATAACCAGTGTTGTAAAACTTATTGCATGTTTTCCTTATGTTGAGAGCATAAATTTAAGTGGATCGCTCTCTAAGGGTGTTTGGGGTAAAGAAACGGACATTGATTTTTTTATTATTACTAAAAAAAACAAATTGTGGCTTTGCAGAACACTGCTCATTCTTTTTAAAAAAATATTTTTGTTGAACAACAAAAAATATTTCTGCATCAATTATTTAATTTCTGATGATAATCTAACTATTCCTGATAAAAATATTTTTACAGCCATTGAAATTTCTACATTACAAAACATTTATGGAACTTCTATTTTTGAACTATTTATAAAAGGAAATAATTGGTCTAAAAGTTTTTTACCCAACACCATTCAAAAAGAATCATGGAACATTAAGCCGTTCACCAGTATTTTTAAAAAAATAGTTGAGAACCTTTTGTCTGATAACTTTTCTAATAAGTTAGACACATTTCTGCTAAACCAAACATTAAAGCAGTGGAAAAAGAAATTTGGTACCTCAAACAAAATTAATTTTGACCTAAATTTTAGGTCATTAAAATCCAGTTCCAAGCATCATCCCCGAGGATTTCAGAATGTAGTTTTGGAAAAATATAATAAAGGTATATCTGAATATTGTAAGAAATGAAAGTATTAATAACACATTCCTACTTTTTGAGATTTGATCCAAAGCAAGAAAAAATAATGCAACCTTTTCCTCCGCTTGGAACAATATACGCAGCAAAAGTATTAAGAGATTGCGGCGCAGAAGTAATTTTCTACGATTGTATGTTTGAATATTCCGAAGAAAATATTTTTAGTACAATTGATTCTACTCAACCAGATTTATTTATTATTTGTGATGACGGATTTAATTACCTTACAAAAATGTGTCTTACAAACATGCGAGAAGCATCTTTAAAAATGATTGAATATGCATCAAAAAAAAATATTTTTTCATTGGTGGCAAGCTCAGATTCTACTGACCATTTTCAAAAATATTTAACTGCCGGAGCATCAGTAGTTTTTTTAGGTGAGATTGAACAATCGCTGAAAGAATTCTACTTAAAATTTAGTTCCAATAAAGAATGGCAAACAATAGATGGCATTGCATTTAACAGTGAAATTGGGGTAAAAAAAAATAATAAAAGAGAAGTAATTAAAAATATAGATGAACTTGGTTTGCCGGCATGGGACTTAATAGACATTGAACTTTATAAAAGTAAATGGAAAAACAAAAACGGGTATTTTACATTAAACTGTGCCACCACAAGAGGTTGCCCATACAAGTGCAACTGGTGTGCAAAACCTATCTATGGCAACCGATACAACTCTAGATCGCCAAAATTAGTTGTAGAAGAACTAAAAATTTTAGTTAATAAATTTGGAGCCACAAATATTTGGTTCTGTGACGATATTTTTGGATTAAAACCAAATTGGGTAAAAGAATTTGCTAATTTAATTGAAAGCGAAAATTTAAAATTTGATTATAAAATTCAATCAAGAGTTGATTTATTGTTGCAACCAGATTATCTGGATGATTTAAAACGTTCGGGCTGCAAAACTATATGGGTGGGAGCGGAATCAGGCTCTCAAAAAATTCTTGATGCAATGGATAAAGGTACAAAAGTGGAACAAATAAAGCTGGCCTGCCAATTGATGAAAGAGAAAAATATTGAACCTGCATTTTTTATACAATTTGGCTATCCGGGTGAAGAATGGAGCGACATAGAAAAAACAATTGAAATGATGGAAGACTGTATGCCAAATGATATTGGAATTTCTGTTTCATATCCTTTGCCGGGAACTAAGTTTTACGAAAAAGTAAAAGATCAATTAAACGAAAAACAAAATTGGTCGCATTCAGACGACCTGTTGCTAATGTTTAGAAATACTTACCCACCAGAATTTTATCGTGTATTGCATAGCTATGTTCACAAAAGATTTAGAAAAAAAGAAAACATAAACAAAGTAAAGTTATACCTGAAAGAAAAAAAATCAAAGATTGAATTAAAAAATATTTTGTTGCCATTTTATTACAGCATTATGCAATCCTATTACAAAAGAAAATTAGATGCATTTAAATAACAATACTACTCCTTTTGATAGCGAAGCAATAGATTATGACCAAAATTTTACCTTTTCTAAAATTGGAAAAGCCCAACGAGAAATTATTTGGACTCATCTTTCTAATTCAATAAATAGTGTGAAAATAAATTCAGTATTAGAAATAAATTGCGGCACCGGAGAGGATGCATTATTTTTATGTAAAAAAGGGATTTCTGTTTTACCCACTGATGTATCAGAAAAAATGGTTGACCTAGCCAATGAAAAACTAAAAAAAAATGGATTTAATTGCAATGCAAAAACGTTAGATATAAGAAATATAAATTCTATAATTTCAGAAAACAAGTTCGATTTAATTTTTTCGAATTTTGGAGGATTAAATTGTGTAAAAGAAGATGAGTTAAAAATGTTTTTCAAAGATTCTAGGCATTTGTTTAAGGACAAAAAAAACTATATATTAGTGTTTATGGGAAAACATTGCCTGATGGAAAAGTTGTATTTTTTTAGCAAACTAAAATTTTCTGAAATAAACAGAAGAAGTTCATCAAAAATTACACATGCAAAATTAAAATACGAGTCTATTGAAACACTATATTATTCTATACAACAAATAAAAAAATGCTTACCTAACGATTTAAAAGTTGTTTCAAATTATCCTATTGGTTTTTTTATACCGCCATCCTATTTAGAATCATTTTTTGCGCCAAGAAAAATAATGTTTAATGTTTTAAAAAAAATGGAAAACTTAATCAACCACTTTTCATTTTTATGTAATTATTCCGATCATTTTATAGTTCACATTTCAACAAATGATTAACTCTCCAAAAGTATTACTTACACATGCTTACTATTTAGGCAGTGACGAAAAGGAATCAAAAATAATGAAACCTTATCCTCCACTGGGAATATTATATTTAGCCGCCTATTTAGAAAAAAAAGAAATAGCTACAGATGTTATAGATTCTACGTTTATTGATTTTGAAAAACACATAGAACTAATTAAAAATAATGCTCCAGATTTTATTGGTATTTACACTAATTTAATGACTAAAATAAATGTGATTAAACTAATTAATGCTATAAAAAAAGAACCAAAATTAGTTCACGCAAAAATAATTTTAGGTGGTCCAGAGGTAAAATTTAATTCCACAAATTTCCATAACAACGGCGCTGAATTTATTGTAAAAGGAGAAGGCGAAGAAACTTTTCATGAGTTGATTTCTGCAATTTGGGCAAATAAAACTATCAAAACTATTCAAGGTTTATCCTACATCAAAAATGGAGAAGTTATAGAGAATGAAGACAGAAAAAAATTGCTGGACATGGATTCACTTCCATTTCCTGCTAGAGAAAAAATAAATTTAGAACTGTATTTTAATGCTTGGAAAGAAAGACACGGAGCAAGCACTATTTCTGTAAGTACAATGAGAGGTTGCCCATATACTTGCAAATGGTGCAGCAGAGCCGTTTACGGAAAATCTTACAGAAGAAAAAATGCGAAATTAGTTGTTGATGAACTTCAAAAAATTCAAACGCAATTTAATTTTGATACCATTTGGTTTGTGGACGATGTATTTACTGTTAGTCACAAATGGCTATCCGAATTTACAACTGAAATTATATCAAGAAACGTTAAGATAAAATACGAATGTATTACTAGAGCGGATAGAATGAACACTGAAGTAATTCAACTATTAAAACAATCGGGATGCTATCGGGTGTGGATTGGCGCTGAAAGTGGTTCTCAAAAAATCATTGATTTGATGGATAGAAGAGTGGATGTAAACCAAGTAAGAGAAATGATAATTGAAACAAGAAAAAATGGAATAGAAGCAGGTACTTTTATAATGCTAGGTTATCCGGGCGAAAAGGAAGACGACATTATTGAAACTTTACATCATCTTAAAGTTTCTAACCCCGATTACTTTACAATAACAACAGCATATCCAATAAAAGGAACCGAATTATACGTAGAAAATGAAAATAACTTTATGAATTCGCCAGATTGGGCAAGCACTTCCGACAGAGATATAAAACTAAAAACAGAATTTTCTAAAAAATACTACCACTATGCCATTAGTTGGATTAACACTGAAATGCAACTGTTAAAATTAAAAAACAATCAACTAAATTCAACGCCTCTTAAGCACGTAAAATTGTTTGCTAAATCTAAATTGTCTAGGAGCCTAATGAGAATTTATAAGTAAAATAAATTTTTTAGCTCTTAGCTATTCCTGCATATTCTGCTAAGTAATCAAAAGCAGGCATAAGCTCACCATCCTTACAAATACTTGCTCTCTCCAATAATCTTGTTTCGTCTTTCACCAATAAATTTGGCAAAACTTTTTCTATTAATTCTTTGCCAAAATCCATAGATGCATCTCTTGGCAGCTCGCAAGGCAAATTATCAACGGCCATCATTGTAATAGCTTTGTTACTAAAAGCATCTTCTATTTCTTCGCTCATTGGATTGTATCCATAAAATGGTTCATCAATGGTAGAAGCTTTTAGCGTGCAAGGTACAGCACCATTTATATCGCACGAAATATCAGAAATTACACTAATTCTAAATTCGCTAGACTGCATGTCTTTCTTTGAAAAAAGTATTGGTGCATGTGGATTCCAGAAACTACAGTGCATGAGCAAATCACAATAACGAGTAAACTTTAAAAATGTTGATCTAAACTGCTCCGGATATTTATAGAATCTTTCAGTACTCCATGGTGAACCATCAATAGGCTCGTTGTAATTGTTTGAATGTAATTGGCAATAAGTAGCTTCTCTAAAAGAGTAATGAGTAAATTCAAACGGTGTAATTCTTCTAATCCCTAAAAGACCAAGAAGTTCAATTGCTCCATTAGCCACTCTCCCATTTCCGGTTACAATAATCTTTATGTTTGGCAGTCTTACTTTTCTGAGTTCATCTCTTAACTCATTTTTATCGTAACAATCGTGAGCCGGTTTTATATAGAACAAACCGTAACGTAAACCGTAAGCCCTAATTCCGTTGTAAGCACCAACAATTCCGGCATAGTGTCCAAATCCAATAATTCTATTGCCGTTTTCGTCTGTTAAACATTCATAATCTATCATCTGAATTTTCTTCTCAATCAAAACCCTCATCAATTTTTCGTTGTGAGGTTGTTTTTTGATGGTATGCGAAAAGAAAAAATATTTTTTATTTGGAATCAATAAATCTTTAGGCACTTCTTTAACGCCAAATAAAACATCGCAATCGCTTATATCTTCGGTTAATTTTATTCCTGCGGCAAGGTATTCCTCGTTAGTAAAACAACGGTGAAAACTTGGTTGAACTACTAACTCTGTTTTAAAATACTCTTTTATATAACCGCACTGCTCTGGTGAAAAGGCTACTCTTTTATCGGCCGGAACTTTGTCTTCTCTAATTATACCTATTTTCATTTTAATTTTCTATTTCAATAAATATGGAGGACGAAGGTAGGCATATTCCTCTTAATTAAAAGAAAAATAATATTGATATTAAATTTTATACTATTGAATTTCAGTTTTTTATACTATTTTTGAGCAGAAACTGTAACAAAAAAAAGCAATTTATATCTTATCCATAAATACAAAAAAAGCATGACAGTAAGTGAGTACAATAATGCTGTAGATAAGTTTTCTGATGGACTTTTTAGGTTTGCCCTAAAAAACACCAACAACTATGAAAATTCTAAAGATATTGTGCAAGATGCTTTTACAAAGCTTTGGGAAAAAAGAGAAAATGTTAATTCCGAAAAAGTAAAATCGTATTTATACACCACCGTGTATCACATGATCATTGATTCTTCTAACAAAGCAAAAAGAAAAGTAGAATTGAAAGAAGTAAAGCTACAACCATCCAACCAAAATTCTTCCTACATGGGATTATCTCAAATAGTGGATGAAGCACTTTCTAAATTGTCTAAAATTCAAAAATCTGTGATCCTTCTGAGGGATTACGAAGGTTACTCTTATGAGCAAATTGGAGGAATAACTGGCCTTACCGAATCGCAGGTAAAGGTTTATATATACAGAGCAAGAGTAACTCTAAAAGAATATATTGTTAAATTAGAAAATGTTCTGTAATGATATGATAAACTTAGAGAACTACGAAATATATATCATTGATTATTTAGATGGAAAGTTGAGTGTCTTGGAGGTAGATAATCTATTGGCTTTTTTAGATTTGCATCCTTCAATAAAAGATGATTTTTATGCAATTGCTCATTCAACTATTAAAGAACTAAATATACCAGAAACTTATCCTGATAAAGAAAAATTAAAGAAAAATTACATTGGCAAAATAAATAATCAAAATATTACAGAGTATTTAATTTTAAATTTAGAAAACGAGTTAAATCCATCACAAAAAAAAGACATAGAAAACTTTATTGTATTTTTTCCTGAAACAAAAAACGAGTTAATTGCCTTTGAAAAAACAAAATTAATAGCAGATGCATCCATTCATTTTC
>CAIMMJ010000258.1 GCA_903842515.1 uncultured Bacteroidota bacterium
ACTAGAAGTAAAGAAAAATTAATTACTTGTAATTTTATGGTTTGATTATTCATTTCTAAATTTTCTAATTTTTAATGTTGCCCACACTCTAAACAATGCATAAACAATTAGCAGTGCACCTAAAAATAATTTAAAAGAACCCAAATATTCTTCAAATACGGGAGTAAAAATTAGCATTACACCTGCCAATATATACACAATAATCATTATCATTCCAAAGTAATATCCAAAGCCTAATATGCCGTTTGCAGCGTCTGATTTTTGTAGGTTGGTTTTTGATTTTTTTAAACGCCAAGTCATCCAAAATCTAAAAGCACCATACAGTATAACAACTATCCCTAAAATATTTTTGTTTTTGCCCAATGATGCTTCAAAAACACTTGTAAATAGAAGAGCAATTCCAAACAAAACGTACACAACAAACATTACTGTTCCCATAATGTAGGAAGCATTTGTTGTAGTGTTATTTTTTTCTTGACTAGACATTTATTTTTTGTATGTATGCTTACTAAAAAAAAAGCCCCAATAAAATGGGGCTTCTTTCACATTAATTTGTTTTAACCCCCTAAAACAAATTTAATTGGATATGTAAATTGAACTTTAACAGCTCTACCATTTTGTTTACCTACAGACCAAGCCGGCATGTTTTTTACTACACGAATTGCCTCTGCATCTAAACCAGGTCCACCTTTTACGCCTCTTGCAATTTTTGCATCTTCTACTTTTCCTTCTTTGTTTATTACAAAATATACATAAACGGTACCCTGAATTCCGTTGTCTTTTTCAACCGCAGGAAATTGGATATTTTTTCTCATGTATTTCATTAATGCTTCTTCTCCACCAGGGAAACTAGGCATTTCTTCAACAGAGATAAACGGAGCTTCTTCTTTTTCTTCAATAGGTTCTTGCACCGCTTCAACTGGTAAATCAATTGCACCTTCAGTACCTTCTTGGGTAACAACACCTGCGTTAGATTCTTGTAATTCTTCCTGAGTAGGTGGAATGTCTTCTTCGGGCACAGGCTCGTTTGTTACTACCGGAGGAACAAATTTAATTGACTCTTGAACAGGCGGTGGTGGTTCAACCGGAGGCGGTGGTGGTTCGTTCTCATCAATTGGAGGAGCGTCCATCAGCTCTACTGTTTTGTCGTCTTTTAAAATTCTTTCTTCGGGTTTTAGTGTTTCTATCCAAGCAAGGATAGTGGGAATACTTAACAAGAAAATAAAAATTGCAGCTGAAATTATCACTGCTCTTGATACGGTTCTGTTGTAAGAATTTCTAATTACATAGGCTCCGTATAATTTATTTCTTTCGGCAAATACAATTTCGTTTCTGCCTTCGTAAACAACATTCTCCCAATCGCTGAAAATATTTTTTTGTTTTTCTGCCATGGCTAAATTATTGAACTACTACGTTTTTAATCATTTCTGTTTCGCTTGTAGTAATGTCTACAATTGCATATCTGCCAATGTTACAAATTGACATTTCATCCAAAATATCTACTAAGTTTTTGTAGTTACTTTGCTCATCGGCTTTAATTAATACAATGAGTGCTTTTTTATCGCCCACCACTTTGTTCTTTTCTACTTTGTATTTTTTCTCGTCAATTTTTCCGTCTAAGAACTCTTTTTTTAGCGCTTCAACTTTGTCGTAGGTTTTATTTATTTCTTTGTTTTTGTCAATAAGGAGCTTCCTTATTCCGTTGTTTGCAAAGGTTGTGTATTCTACAGTTGGCGGTAAGTTGGGATCGTCGGCACCCATGTAGTAATAGATTCTATTTTTGTCGCTTAGCAATAAAGTTAAGGTTTGATTCCCCGGAATTTTTGGAGGATCTTCTACTTTTTCTTTTACAGGCATGTTTATTTCCATTGCCTGAGGCTTGCTAAATGTTGTGGTAAGCATGAAAAATGTGAGCAGCAAAAAAGCCAAATCCACCATGGGAGTCATGTCAATTTTTGTTGACGACTTTTTGGCTTTTACCTTGCCACCGTGTTTGCCGCCACCGCCGCCATCATCGGTATTTAATTCTGCCATTTCTTTTAATATTTAAGGTTCTGCTTCCATGTCGGTAACAAAATTAAATTTGTTTACCTTGTTGTCTTGCAGTGTTGATATTACTTGTTTAACTACTGGATATTTTGCTTTACCATCGCCTTTAATTGCAACTCTGTATTTTGGATTACTAATTCTGGCATTAAACACCCAGTCTTTTAGTTCGTTTTTTAGAGAGTCGGAAGGAATACCTTTTCTTCCTGCTTTTTCTAGCTCTTGGTAATAGTTTTTTTGTTCGGTTTGAGTAAGGCTTAAAAATTTGGGCATTTCCTGAATTGGCATTCCAAAAGAGGTAAGGATAGAGAATTTATAAATTTGATCGGGAGTAAAATTTACTCCGTATTTGGTTCCCATTTTTTGAAGAACCGAAGCTCTTCTTTCCTTTCCATCAAAATTGAAAAACACTTTTCCTTTGTCGTCAATAATAACCGTTATTAAATCTGCTTCGGGTATTTTTGTGAGTGCAATAGAAGAAGGTGTATCCACAATTACAGGTTCATCTGCCCTAAACTGTGTGGTAAGCATAAAGAATGTTACCAACAAGAAAGCCAAATCCACCATTGGAGTCATGTCCAGAGATGGACTGCTACGGGGCATTTTTATTTTTGGCATAGTTTCTTTTTTAAATTATAGGGTTTGTACTTTGTTAAACTTCAAGAAACAAAAATTATTTTCCTTGATATTTAGAAGCAAATGTTTGAACGATGGTGTAACCGGCTTCGTCAATGCTATAAGTTAATGAATCTATTTTTGTAGTAAAGAAGTTGTACATGATAATTGCGATTGTAGAACCACCAATACCTAATGCTGTATTGATAAGAGCTTCTGCAATACCAGTTGCTAGAGCAGTTGCATCTGGGGCACCAGCCTGAGAAAGTGCCGCAAACGCTTTAATCATACCTAATACTGTTCCAATAAGACCAACTAAAGTAGCAATGGATGCACAAGTAGAAATAATTACTAAGTTTTTAGAAAGCATAGGAAGCTCTAAAGTAGTAGCTTCTTCTAAATCTTTTTGAATGGCAACAATTTTAGATTCTTTGTCCATAGAAGAGTCGCCTTCTACTTGTTTGTATTTTGTTAAACCTGATTTAATAACACTTGCCAATGAGCCTTTTTGAGTGTCGCAATCTGCAATTGCTTTGTCTATTTGACCGGCAGAAAGTTTTTCACGAGTTGCAATAACAAAATTTTCTACAGAACCTTTTCCTTTAGCTTTTGAAATTGTTATAAATCTTTCAATCGAAAAAGTTAAGATAATTAGCAAAATCGCAATTAAGATAGGTACAATAATACCTCCTTGATAAACAGTACCCAACATGTTTATAGGATGATTTTCGATGTTGGCACCTTCAAAGTTGTTGGCGTTTCCAAGGATAAATTTGTAAATTCCTACTGCTACTATTAAACATGCAGGAATGGCTAATGATGCAAAAGCAAGTGCTAAACTTCCTCCTTTTGATTGTTTGTTGCTCATAATTTTAGTGATATTAGATTAATTGTTTTTTATTAGTTTTTAGTTTAGGGATGGCAATTTTATGAAATATTTTTATACTTTTCAAATCCACTTTGTTTTATAAGTTTGATTAACAAAATGTAACTAATTATTTGCTGCATGGTGTTTGAATTATTAACTGCTAAATAACATACTTTTTTCCATTAAATTGTGTCTAAAAGCTAATCAATTGGAAATTGGTAAGAAATGGGGGGTAAGTGGTTGTTTGGAGCAATTATCTGGCGTTATTACTTCAATTGTTTTTCTATTTATCCCCTCAAAGCATCCACTGTTGTTATTTTTATTGCTCTGTAAGCAGGAATTAATCCGGCAATAATACCACCTAGGATTAAAATAAATAAGGCAATTAACGCCACATTTAAATCTACTTCTGGGTTTCTGAACATGCCTCCTTCTTGTCCTTTCATGGCATTGGATACCAATTGAATTACTCCAACTCCAAGAACCAATCCGCCATAGCCTGCAATAAATGTTAGAAACAATGATTCCTGCACCAATTGCCCCACAATTTTAAAAGGTGTTGCCCCCAAAGCTCTTTTAATGCCTATTTCTTTTGTTCTTTCTTTTACCACTACTAGCATAATGTTGCTAATTCCAATAACGCCTGCTAACAATGTTCCAATGCCTACAATCCAAATTAAAAGTTGAATTCCCATAAATAATCCTTGCATTTTTTTGTATTGGGCTTCTGCATTCCAGCTACCCACTGCTTGGTTATCGTCGGGTGCAATGGAATGCCGCTTTTTTAAGAGGTCTTTTACTTTTACTTCAACCACAGAACAAGGAATATTTTCTTTTGAAGTTATAGAAAACCAACCCACTCTGTTTCCTAAATTAAAGCACGACTGAAAGGTTGTAAATGGAACATAAATAGTTTTGGCAAAATCTCCGCCATCGTCGCTTTTATTTGACTGAAAAATGCCTACAACTTGAAAATTTATTCCTTTTATTTTTATTACGGAACCTAAAACTGTTTCATCTTTTTTATACAATTCTTGAGCAACTCTATTGCCAATTACAGCAATTTTCCTTTTTTCTTTGATGTCTAAATCGTTGATAAATCGTCCGTTTAATTTTTCTAATGGTTGAATTTTTAAAAACTCAGGAAAATCTCCCATCACGCTAAAAGAGCCGCTTTTGGCATTGTGTATTACTCCAGAGCCTCTGCCATAATCACCAATTTGGTTTCTTCCCGAAACAACATCTACTTCTGGAATTTCTTTTTTTATGGCCTTGATGTCGTCGTTGTTAAAATCGAATTCACGTCCTCTTTTAAATCCTTTAAATGGTTTGGAAGTAGATTGTGCCCATACAAAAAAACTATTGGTAGCCATTCCGTTAAAATCTGCGGTAGCGCCATTTTGCAAGCCTTTGCCAGAACCCAGCATAATTACCAACATAAAAATTCCCCAAAACACGCCAAATGCGGTAAAGAAGGACCGCCATTTATTTTTTTTGAGGGTGAAAAATATCTCTTGCCAGTTGTTGTAATCAAACATAGTTATTCTTCTTTAAGTGCTTCTACTGGTTTTATTGCTGCTGCTCTTCGGGCGGGTATAAACCCAGCAATAGAACCTGCAAGAATTAAAAGTAAGGTGGCGTAAATAGCAATTTTTAAATCTACATCCGGGTTTTTAAAAAAATCAGATTCAGGTATTAATCCTCTAACCGTTTCTATGGTAAAAATACCCAGCACAAGTCCAATGTAACCTGCAAAGCCAGTTATTAAAATACTTTCTTGCATAATTAAGGAAACAATACTTACGGGTGTAGCTCCCAAAGATTTTCTAATGCCTATTTCCTTTGTTCTTTCTTTTACAACTATCATCATAATGTTGCTAACGCCAACAATTCCTGCTATTATGGTTCCAATTCCTACAATCCAAATAAAAATTCTAATGGAATAAATTACGGTCATTATTTTTTTAAAGTTTTCGAAATTATTGTTCACGTAAATTGCATTGTCATCCTCTACGGCAAACTCATGAACTTTTGCCAATCTTTGTTTTAAGCTGTTAGAAAGCTCTATGCTTTGCTCAAGAGAGGGATGATTGGTGGTTAATACCAATTGATCTACAAAATTATTACCCGTAAAAACAAGTTGTGCAGTAGAGTAGGGGATGTATATTCTGTTGTTGTCCCAAATTCCACCCGGATCGTTAAAAACTCCTATTACAGTAAAGCTGAAACCGTTTAAAAAGAAAACTTCGCCAATGCACAAACCGTCGTTAAATAATTCTTTTTTTACAGGTTTACCTATTACAGCAACTTTTCTGTTTTCGCTTATGTCTAATGGATTCAAGAATCTTCCATCAATTACTTTAAGGTTTTCTCCAAACATTATATCGGGGTTTCCGCTTCTTACATTAAAGTTGGCCGTTCTGTTTTTATAAACAACGCTGGTAATTTTGTCTAAGCCAAGTTGAGGAGTGATGTGTTCTACCTCTTTAAATTCTTTTTTTAAATTTTTGTAATCAGAATTATCAAATTTTATTAATCTTCCGGGTTTGTATCCTTTGTGAGCAACAGAAGTAACTCCATTGTATATCCATATACTATTTGTTCCATCGGCTTCGAACATAGAACTGATGCCATTTTCTAATCCCTTGCCTGCACCCAAAAGCACTATAAGCATGTATATGCCCCAAGCCACGCTAAAGCCTGTAAGAAAAGTACGAAGTTTGTTTTTTTTTATGGTAGAAAAAATTTCTTGCCATTTATCTAAATCAAACATTTTGGCAATGATTTTGGTTTACAATATAAAATAATAAGATTTGTAAAGGAACATAATTTTTTAATTTTATGGATTATGTTTAAGCAGAAAAAATAAAATAGCATTACTTATACATAAAAAACAATGAAAAAAACAGTATTAATAACAGGGGCAACATCAGGAATTGGAAAAGCATGTGCAGAACTTTTTGCAAAGAATAATTACCGATTAATACTTACCGGTAGAAGAAAAGATAGATTGGAGGAATTGTCAAAACAATTGGGAGATTCAGATATTTATTTATTGAATTTTGACATCAGACAAAAAAAACAAACGTTTGATGCTATTGATAATTTGCCAGAGGAATGGAAACAGATAGATTTGTTGATAAACAACGCAGGATTAGCTGCAGGTATTGCAAGTTTTGACAGCGCCGAACTAGAGGATTGGGAGCAAATGATAGACACCAATTTAAAAGGTTTGCTGTATATTACAAGAGCTGTATTGCCATTGATGCCGGATAATAATGGTAGTCATATTATAAACTTGGCATCATTGGCAGGAAAGGAAGTTTACCCCAATGGAAATGTGTATTGTGCCACAAAATTTGCAGTGGACGCTCTGTCAAAAGCTATGAGAATAGATTTATTGAACAGAGGTATTAAGGTAACCAATATTGCTCCGGGAATGGTAGAAACCGAGTTTTCTATTGTGCGATTTAAAGGCGATGTAGAAAAGGCAAAAAATGCTTACAAAGGCTTGCAACCGCTAGTTGCAGAAGACGTGGCAGATGTAATATTTTTTGCAGCAAGTAGGCCGGCACATGTAAACATTAATGATATTGTTCTAACACCTGTTGCTCAAGGTTCGGCAACTTTAGCCATAAGAAAATGAAATTTTTTAAAACACCTTTTCTTTTAATTTTAATAAGTATTCCTCATTTTTCTTTTCAAGAAAAACCATTTACTTTTTCTAAAACGGAAATAGAAATTGCGTTTAATTCTTCTCAACTACCAGAGAGAACAAAACAAGAAAACCTGTTTGTTTATTACTTGAATTTGGTAAGGCAAAATCCCAAAACATTTAAAGAAACTTATCTAAAAGCCTGGGTGGATTCTACTAAATTTCCTATGAACAAATTTCTTATTTCGTTGAACAAAGAATTAGAAGAACTGCACAATTGTAAAGTGGTAAGTTATGACAAAGCCTTGTATAAACTTGCCAATGAACATGCCTTAGACATGGGAAAAAATGGAAGAATTGGTCATGTATCAAGTGGCGAAAAAAATTTTAATCAAAGAATTAATACCTATTTAAAAGAATATAAAATTTTGAAAGAAGCCTGCCAATATGGGTACCAAGATGGATTAAGTATTTTAATAGATTTATTAATTGACGACGGCATTGAAAATTTAGGTCACAGAAAAACGCTTTTAGATTGCGATTTAAGCAAAGTTGCACTATCAATTGCTCCGCATAAAAAATACAAAGTAAATGCGGTGGTAGAAATGGGAGAAAGTAAAAACTAGTAAACGTTATTTTAACTTTTCATTGTTTTTATGCCTTTGTGAATCTCTGTCAGTTTTTTTTGCAAGGTTTTTTTCAAGTGCTTGTGTCAAATCAATTCCTGTTTGATTGGCAAGGCAAATAATCACAAACAAAACATCGGCCAATTCGTTAGACAAATCTAAATTGTTTTCGTTTTGTTTTTTAGATTGATCTCCGTATTCTCTGGATATAACACGTGCTACTTCGCCAACCTCCTCCGTTAGAATGGCCATGTTGGTAAGTTCGCTAAAATACCTTACGCCATGAGTTTTTATCCAGTTGTCAACTGTTTCTTGTGCTTGTTTAATTGTCATGTTCTAAAAAATCTAAAATAAGTTCTGCTGTTTTTTTTGGCGCTTCAAGGTTCAACGTATGCCCCACACCATTTATCACCTCAAGCTTTGAATCAGGAATGTTTAAGGCCACATCTCTCGCCATTTCCATTTTAACGAGTATGTCGAATTCTCCTTGAATGATTAATGTTTTGGCTTTTATTTTTTTTATTTTTTGTCGGTAATCTGGTCTTTCTTCAGTAGCTTTCATCAACTTTAGAAGTGCCGCGGGATCTTGATTTGCCCCAACTCTTGATTCTTTTAAAACATCTATTGGAATAAATGGATTTTCGAAATAGTTTGAGCCCAACACAAAAGGCAACATTACATCCAACAACATAGAATATCCACCTGTTTGGCACGAACGTTTCCAACTGAGTTCAATGGCCTTGAACTGTTCTGTTTTATGAGCAAATGTTGCCATCAAAATTAACTTACTTATCCAATCGGGATAATTTAGTGCATAGTGTTGTGCCACCAAACTTCCGTAAGAAATACCTGCAATATGAGGTTCATTAATACCTAAAAACTGAACCAATTGCCACAAGTCGTTGGCATGTTCGTCAAAGTTTTTGCTTTGGGCTTCTTTAAAAGATTGACCTTGAAAAATAAAATCTACCAACAATATTTTATACTCTTTTTCAAAATAAGGAGTCATTAAAGCCCAAGCGGCCGTGCTTTGCGAGAGGCCATTTAAAAACACAATGCATTTTGAACTGGAAATGTTTCCTCTTAGTTCGTAATATATTTGTTCTTTATTGTTGTTTGTAAAATACATTTTTGTTTTTTTGTGGCAATAATTAGTTAACGCAATCGTTTAATCGGCTAATTTAAGTTTTAAAATAATTTAAAGACAATTAAAAAATGAAGAAATGGTGTTTGGGATTTATCGTGCTGTTTGCATTTATTTCTTTTTTTAATTCTGGCTGCAAAAAAGAAGATTTAATTTCTAAAGACCCTTCTGCAAGATTATTTTTTTCGGACGATACAGTAATTTTTGACACTGTGTTTACACAAATGGGAAGCACTACCAAAACCTTAAAAATTTACAATACCTTAAACAGAAAATTAATTGTATCATCCATACGGTTGGCCGGTGGAAACAGTTCTGCGTACAGATTAAACATAGATGGATTAAAAGCAAATTCAGCAAGTGATGTAGAAATAGGGCCCGGTGATAGCTTGTATATTTTTGTAGCGGTAACCATTAATCCAAACAATTCTAATTCGCCATTAATTGTTGCCGATTCATTGTTGTTTAGCACCAATGGAAATTCTCAGAAAGTAGATTTGGTAGCTTGGGGCCAAGATGCCAATTACATTAGGCCAACAAATTCTATTGGGGCTTTAAAGTATTCTATTTTAGCCAATGCAAACGAAAATGTAAGTTTAAATTCTAGCAAACCCTATGTGGTTTATGGCTATGCAGTAGTTGATTCTGCAGGAAGTTTGACCATTCCCGAAGGAACAAAATTGTATTTTTCAAAAAATTCGGGGCTATGGGTTTACAGAGGAGGAAAGTTAAAGGTAGAGGGTAGCTTTGCAAATCCTGTGTTGTTTTCGGGAACAAGACTCGAAGCAGATTACAGAGACCAAAATGGACAGTGGGATAGAATTTGGATAAACGAAGGAGGTTCATGCAGCATTAATTATGCAATAGTTCAAAATGGCTTTATAGGCATACAAGCCGAAACTATTATTGGACGTTGGGCTCCAGATGAAACAGGTTTAAGGTTGAGCAACACAATAATTAGGAATATGAGCGGTGCGGGAATCCTATCTCGTTACTTTAATATTAGGGCATACAATAATTTAATTTACAATTGTGGAGGTTATTGTGCTGCACTTACTTTTGGTGGAAATTATACTTTTGTAAACAATACATTTGCTAATTATTGGTCGTTTCCGGTAAGAAAAACCCAGGCATTGTATGTAAATAATTACAACGAAATTCAAGATTTTCCTTTAGACAGTTGTTATTTTGGAAATACAATTATTGATGGAAATTTAGAAGAAGAAATTAAATTAGATCCCACACCAAATGCTGGTTTTGCCTTTAACTATAAATTTGAAAATTGCCTAACTAAAATTAATTCATCATTCTATAACAGCAATTTAGATAAGTTTGTGGATTGCATTAATAATTCATCTGCCTCTCAAAGTGGCTCACAAAACGGAATTTACAAAGATGTGGCTTTAAACGACTATTCACTTAAGGATAATTCTCCTGCTATTGCCAATGGAAAAATTTCTATCCTTGGTATTTTTAATAACACAATTGATTTAAAAAACAATGCATTTTTAAATCCTCCTTCTATTGGGGCTTTTGAAAAGCAGTAAATAATTGAAAAGATTAGGAAACGCTAAATTCAGGGCTTACTATTATTTTACAAGAAGCTATACCTTGTAGAATTCTTACAGGTTTTTTCCCCTTTTAAAACAAAAACCTAATAAGTTCTATACAAACTTATCGCCTTTTTGCATTTTAATGTCCGTTACAACTTGCCTAA
>CAIMMJ010000259.1 GCA_903842515.1 uncultured Bacteroidota bacterium
AAACAACAAAATGGTTTTGAAATTGAAATAGAAGAATTTGGAAAGTGTTTTGGAACCAACGATTTTAAGGAAGGCGTAAGTGCTTTTTTAGAAAAAAGAAAACCAGTTTTTAACGGCAATTAAGTTTTAGTTTTTTGGATAATCCAATAAAAAAATTAGCATCTCAAACTGCGGTTTATGGCCTAAGTAGCATTATTGGAAGATTTTTAAACTATTTATTAACCCCCTTATATACGTATAGTTTTATTCCTCAAGAATTTGGGGTAGTTGTAGAATTATATACATATACCTCCTTTCTTGCAGTTATACTTACTTATGGAATGGAAACAGCTTTTTTTAGATTTTCTGAATCTCAGAAAGACGATAACAGCGTTTTTTCTACTGCCACAATTTCAATTTTAATTACCACGTTTACCTTTTTATTACTTGGGATTTTTTTACATCAAAACATTGCAAATTTTTTAGGCTATTCAGAAAATACAAACTACATAATTTGGTTTATTCTAATAATCGCAATAGATGCTTTAACGGCAATTCCCTTTGCAAAACTAAGACAACAAAATAAAGCGTTGAAGTTTGCTCTCATTAGATTGGTTAACATTGGAGTGAACATTTTTTTAAACATTTTTTTTATTGTTTGGGCTCCAAAATATTTTGCTGAGTATTGGTTTTATAACTCAACTATTGGGGTTGGATACATATTTATTGCCAACTTATTGGCGAGCTTCGTTACCCTAATCTTGTTGTTGCCGGAATTTAAGTTTTTAAAAAATGGCTTCTCCATTTTACTTTGGAAACAAATGATGAAATATGCATTTCCGCTTTTAATAGCCGGCCTGGCAGGTATGATTAATGAAACAATGGACAGGGTTTTGCTAAAATTTCTTTTACCCGCTAATTCCAATATAATGGAACAATTGGGAATTTATGGTGCCTGCTATAAAATATCTATTATAATGACAATTTTTATACAGACATACAGGTATGCAGCAGAACCATATTTTTTTAATGAACATAAAAAGTCTGATGCAAAAAATACCTATGCTCAAACCATGAAGTACTTTTTTATAGTTTGTATGTTTATCTTTTTACTCACCACCTTTTATTTAGACATTGTTAAAGTATTTATTGGAAAGGCATACCGCGAAGGTTTAAATGTTGTTCCAATTTTATTGTTGGCTAATTTGGCATTGGGAGTATTTTTTAATTTAAGCGTTTGGTACAAACTTTCCGGGCAAACAAAATTTGGAGCGTATCTTACAATTTTAGGTGCAGTTATAACAATTGTTGCCAATTTTATTCTTATACCAATATTGGGTTATACCGGTGCAGCTTGGGCTACCTTAATTTGTTATTTTGTTATGACTGTAACATCCTATTTTATTGGTCAAAAGTTCTATACCATTCCTTACGACTTAAAAAAGATTGGATTTTATTTTGCATTAGGGATTTTGTTTTATTTTGTAGATTATTATTTTGTTTCTCCTACCTATTGGGGTTATTTTATAAAATTCAGTTTGTTGTTGCTCTATTTTGTATCAATTTTAAAAACTGAAAATGTACTACCTAACTTAAAAAAGAATTCTAATTAATAAACTATGACAGCAACAGATCCTATGCACGGAAAAACGCTAGAAATGATTTTAAATCATTTAATAGATCATTTTGGATGGGATGAATTAGGAAAAATCATAAAAATAAATTGTTTTATAAATAATCCAACTAAGAAATCCAGCCTAACTTTTTTAAGAAAAACCCCTTGGGCAAGGCAAAAGGTAGAGAAATTGTACTTAAGTATAATTTAGTGTACATCGTTTAAGCTTTAAATTTCTATTTTTATACTTAAATTGTTAAAGGCATAATTCCGCAACTATAAATAATAATTATTAAAAAATTGGAAAACAATAAAATATAACTATATTTGCCAAATAATTAAACAATTACAAATTAACAAAACAAAAACAATGCAACACGGTACAGTAAAATTTTTTAATGGAACAAAAGGATTCGGATTCATAACTCCAGAAGGTGGAGGAGAAGACATTTTTGTTCATGCAACAGGATTAGTTGATCAAATTCGCGAAAACGACAAAGTAACATACGAAGTTGAAAACGGAAAAAAAGGACTTAACGCAACAAACGTAAAAGTAGCTTAATTCCATCCCATTAATCATTAAAGTCGAACAATCTGTTCGACTTTTTTTTTGCCCATTTTTTTATTGTCTCAACGTTGAATTCAAGGTTAAACTATTACCTTTCTGTTTCCCAAATTTTAGTTAAAGACTACAACGAACCCACTCAGTTTTCACGTATTCTAAAAAGATATTTTTTACAAAATAAAAAACACGGTTCAAGGGATAGAAAAATTATTTCTGAGTTGTGTTTTTCCTATTTCAGGCTTGGCAAAGCATTGTCCACACTTCCGTTTGATACCAGAATTAAAGTAGCACTATTTTTATGCAAAACCAATTCAAAAGGCTATGAAGAACTTTTTGAGGACGAATATTTAAATAATTGGTCTATCGACAATAAAATCCGTTTACTATTTATTGAGAAAAAATTTTCTGATTTTAAATTAGATGATGTTTTTCCATTAATGGAGCACATCAACTTTAGCACTAAAAAAGAATTTATAGAAAGTCATTTTTTTCAGCCTTATTTATTTATTAGAATAAGAAAAAATAAGTATTTGAGTGTAACCGAAAAACTACATAGAAATAATATATCGTATAAAGAAATTGAGAAAAATTGTTTGGCGCTTTTAAATTCTACAAAGCTTGATGGCATATTAAAAATTAATGATGAGGTTGTTATTCAGGATTTAAGTTCCCAGAGAATTGTTCAGTTTTTTGAGTTGATAAAAAGTAGCAATAGTGCTATTACAAATGTTTGGGATTGCTGCGCTGCAAGTGGTGGAAAATCTATATTGGCTTTTGATACTCTAGAAAATATTCATTTAACAGTAAGTGATGTTAGAACTTTTATTTTAGAAAATTTAAAACAACGATTTTTAGAAGCCAATATTTATAATTATACATCATTTATTGCAGACCTTTCTTTGGAAAATAAGTTAAATAAAAAGTTTGATATGATTATTTGTGATGTGCCATGTTCGGGAAGTGGAACTTGGAGCAGAACACCGGAAATGTTATGTGATTTTAATACAGAAAAGTTAAACCATTTTGTTGAATTGCAAAAAAAAATTTCATCCAATGCCTTAAATTGTTTGAATACCTCTGGATTTTTTCTTTACATCACATGTAGCGTATATGCTGATGAAAATGAAAATGTAGTAAATTATTTAGTAAATAAATTTGGAGTAAGAATAATTAAAAGTTCGTATATATTGGGATTCAATAATAATGCTGACACCATGTTTGCTGCACTTTTAAAATTTTGATACAACAGTGCCATACATTAGTTTCTATTATTTAACTAAATAAATCTAACTTTGCTAACACAATTTCTAAGTAAAATAAAATACTTAAATAAACACACCACAAATAGTTTTAAATTGTTTTAATCAAACTAAAAATGAAAAAAAAAGTTTTTATTATTTCAGGCAGTGCAATTGTTGTTTTAGTTGCGGTTTTTTTTCTGTTTAAAAATTATACAAAATCACACAGTCCTGCAGCAACATCTACCTATCAAGGAAAAGGTGCAAAATTGGAAGTGGTATATTGTAAACCTCAAAAAAAGGGGAGAGTTATTTTTGGGGATGAAAACTCCGGTGCATTGCAACCTTATGGTAAATATTGGCGAATGGGAGCAAATGAAGCAAGCATTTTTTCTACGGATAAAGATTTAGAAATTGGTTCCG
The DNA here is from genome assembly GCA_903842515.1 of uncultured Bacteroidota bacterium. GTDB lineage: Bacteria > Bacteroidota > Bacteroidia > UBA4408 > UBA4408 > CAIMMJ01. The sequence goes on from CAIMMJ010000259.1 coordinate 3,821, forward strand.
GTACTTTAAAGGCAGGAAAATATCAAATTTATGCTATTCCAGAAAAAGACAATTGGCAAATAAATTTCAACTCTGAGTGGGACAGATGGGGAGCACTTGAAGCAAATCATTCTACCGACGTATTAAGTATTTCTGTTCCTGCAAAAAATGATGCCGATGATAAGGAAATTTTAATGTTAAACTTTGAAAATGATTTAGAGAACAATTCAACTAACTTAATAATACATTGGGATAGAACAAAGGTTATTGTTCCTATAAGGGTTAAATAAAATTTGAGAAACTAATAACTATTAAATAATTTTAGATTAGTTGTTATTTGTTTTGAGTTAAAAAATAATTAAAAATAAATA
>CAIMMJ010000260.1 GCA_903842515.1 uncultured Bacteroidota bacterium
GGCAAAAGTAATTATTCAACAACAATTCTACTTTCATCTCCAATTTAAACTAAAATTAAGGCTGCAAGTGTGTTGTTTTTTGTTTGACGTTTATAATTTTTGATGGTGCTCAGCAAAATCTTTTCTAGTCCAAGAAAAATATATTTTGTTGCCTCTGCAAATTAAAACATTGCATAGACATTTATACAGAGTGTAAATACATTATCAAAAGCCAACCGCACTCAATTTTTCTATAAGTAATTTTGTATTTATCTTGAACAATATCTTTAACTAAAAGTACTGATAACAGGATAACAATCAATTGTCTTATTCTAAATTTGGAATTTCGATTTTCTTTTTTAGGTTTGCGATGGTTTTGCAGTTTTTAGATTTTGTTCCTTAGTAAGTTCTAACGTTACATCCATTATTTACCTTTATTCATGAATAAAATATGTCAAAAGTTGTAATACTTGGTGGCGGCGTAGCCGGACTGAGTGCTGCACATGAGCTTGTTCTCCGCGGTTTTGAAGTGGAAGTTTATGAACGCAACAAACAATACTACGGCGGCAAAGCCCGGAGTATAGATTACACACACCATGGCATGTATGCTAAACCCTTACCGGGAGAGCATGGCTTTCGCTTTTTTCCAGGGTTTTACAGACATGTTACCGGTACAATGCGGGAAATTCCTTATAACCAGAATGGCAAAAACGGAACAGTTTATAACAACCTGGTAGCCACAGATAGAATTATGATTGCCCGCTATGATGCAGCACCCATAGTTACTCCGGCTAGCTTTCCACGAACTAAAGCCGATATTGAACTGCTGATAAAAGATTTAACGGGTGGCTTAGATACAAAATTAACACCTGAGGAAATCCACTTTTTTGCAGAACGTGTATGGCAGTTAGCAACCTCTTGTACTGATAGAAGGGTGAATGAATACGAACGAATTTCTTGGTGGGATTTCACAGCCGCTGAGCGATTTGGTAAAAACTATCAACATTTGCTGGTAGACGGGCTCACGCGAACCTTGGTTGCGGCAAGGGCTGAATTGGCAAGCACTAAAACCGGGGGCGATATTTTCCTACAATTATTGTATTGTATGACAGACCCTTCTGTAAATACAGACCGTGTACTAAATGGTCCAACAAACGATAAATGGCTTATTCCATGGGAGAATTACTTAAAAAGTAAAGGGGTTATATTGCACCAGGGTGTAGAAGCAAAAGAACTCTCGTACGACGCAAAAACCGGAAAAATTACCTCCGCTAAACTTATGGACGGAAGTAATGAAATTGAGGTAAGCGGTGATTATTTTTTACTTGCTGTGCCTGTAGAAAAAGCAACGGAACTCCTCAACGCTTCAATAACGCAGGCCGACCCAATGCTGGATTCGGTGAAAAAACTGGCCACCAGTGTTGCTTGGATGAACGGTATACAATTTTACCTGAATCAGGATGTTAAAATAAACAAAGGACATGTGATTTGTTCAGACAGCGAATGGGCCATCACTTGTATTTCCCAAATACAGTTCTGGAAAGACTGGGACATTGCCAAAGCGGGTAATGGAAATGTGAAAGGTTTGCTGAGTGTTGATATCAGTGATTGGTCAAAACCAGGAAAATTTACAACCCAAAAAAAAGCGGAAGACTGCACACGAGACGAAGTGGAAAAAGAAGTATGGGCACAGTTGAAAAATAGCCTGAACATAAACGGAATAGTTATTTCGGATGATATGAAGGTTGATTTGTACCTTGACCGAGACATTGAAAAAGTGCCAACATCGGGCTTCAGTAAAATACAACTTAGGGATACCGAGCCGCTTCTTGTGAATCGCATCAATTCATGGAACCTCAGACCAACAGCCACATCAAGCATACCAAATTTATATTTGGCTTCAGACTATGTTCAAACCAATACCGATTTGGCAACCATGGAAGGAGCCAACGAAGCCGCAAGAAGAGCTGTAAATGGTATTTTAGACAACTCCGGATCCAATGAATTGAAATGCAAAATCTACGAGTTAAAAGAACCATTTTGCTTTCTGCCAGCAAAATTGTACGACCAATACCGCTATAACATAGGGCTTCCATGGACATCAAAAACTCCCTGGTGGATCAATTTAATAACAATTATACTTGGGGTTATATATCTTTTAACAGGATTTGTAAAATCGCTCTACAACAAAATAGGGCTAACAGGCGAGGCTGCATTTGTTGTAAGCACAATGCTGCTAACTATGGGTTTTACGGCGCTTTCTGCCTATTTTGATTGGGGAAATTCCAGTGCCAATTTACTTGCTTTTGGCATGTTTGCAGCGCTTTGTTGGTATGCCTACAAAAATGCAGACGTCTTTATCCAGCGTTTACTGCTCTTTGGTATTGCCGCGGGTATAGCCGAATTGCTAGCAGACAAATGGCTTGTAGAGGGCATACACTCCTTGGTTTATCCCGAGCATGAGGCCATGTTATTAGTTTCACCTGCTTATATGCCATTTGCATGGGCAGTAATACTTATTCAGGTGGGATATTTGGGATACCTTTATTCTGCCAGAAAATCCATGATACAAGCATTTTTATTTACCTTTTTATTAGGTGCCATAATCATTCCGGGGTTTGAGTTTTTGGCCAAATATGCCAACTGGTGGCACTATTTAGATACCCAAAAGGTATTTCTAGATACGCCCTACTATATTATTCTGGGTGAAGGACTAATTTGCTTTGCTCTGCCATTTGTTTTTAGACTTCAAATGAAAATGCACCCTTGGTTCTCTGCTATCTTTGGAATACTAATAGGTCTTTGGATTTTTGTCTCTTATTATCTCGCACATATTTTTGTTGGCTAATGAAGAAAATTATTCAATTTTTTATACCGCTTAGCGTTCCAGCCGAAGCAGAGTCGCAGAGAAAAGCTCACCTACTGGTGTCTGTTTTGCTCATCATAATTTATTTTAATTTAAACTATTGCGTTATTTCCTATCTAATTGGCTACAGCGGTGGAATAGCCTCGCAGTTGCCTTTAATGATCCTAGGGATTATTACACTTTTTCTATATAGAAAGGGAGTGAAACCTGAACTATTGAATCCAATTTATTTTACCTACTGTTCCATTTCAATAGCAATTACAGTGTATTATACCGGAGGATTTTCTTCATTGCTTTTTCCATGGCTGGCATCAACACCCATTGTGGCCGTTTTGGTTTGGAACAGATCGGGAGGTTGGTTTTCTAGTGTGTTGGTGATTCTTATTGAATTGTTTTTTTTCTACCTGTTCAGCACTAATTATGTTACCCCAAATCAAATAAAACCCGAATACCAAAAAGTATTTTACCTGACCTGCAGTCTGGGGCTTCCTTTGATTTTGTTTTTTATTGCTATTGTGTTTGAAAATGCCAGACAAGCAGCCATGAACAACTTAACTTCAACTATGCGGGCTCTTGATGCGGAAAAACAAAAAAGTGAAAATTTATTGTTGAATATTCTTCCCCTACAAGTTGCCAGCGAATTAAAACAAAAAGGCGAAGCAAGCCCAAGAAGCTATAAAATGGCAAGCATACTTTTTACCGATTTTAAGTCATTTACAAAGACGGGATCGTCCATTAGTCCTTTAGAATTGATACAAACCCTCAACCAATGTTTTAGTGCATTCGACGACATTATAGTGAAACACCACATGGAAAAAATTAAAACCATAGGAGATGCTTACATGTGTGCAGGTGGTGTTCCTGAAGAAAACAATACCAATGCCGTGGATGCTGTTTCGGCTGCATTAGAAATAAACAATTGGGTAAATAGTTGGAATGCAAATAGAGAAATGGAAGGTCTTCCTAAATGGGAAATACGTATTGGTGTGCATACTGGGGAGTTGATTGCCGGAGTGATTGGTAAAAAGAAATTTGCTTATGATGTTTGGGGAGATGCCGTAAATATTGCATCACGACTAGAACATACAGGAGAAGTAGGTAAGGTAAACATCTCAGGAGAAACCTATCAATTGATAAAAGATAAATTTAATTGCACTTACCGTGGCCAACTAACAGCCAAAGGAAAAGGCGATATTGATATGTACTTTGTTGAGCAAGCAAAAATAGCATAACAACATTAAAAATTCCTAATCTTTTTATTTTACATAAGAATGTTTATTTTATAGTTAAAGTGATATTTTAAACGATTAATTATTTATTAATGTCCATTAAAATATCATTTACATAATTTGGTATACTATTTATTTTGTGTGTAAATGACACGAATGAATTAAATTGTTAAATATTTTTATAATATTTACACAATCAGAAAAAAAAGCTTAATGGCGGTTAAGAAACTAATTTTATTTGTATATGTTTTTGGGTTCTTTATTTTAAATGGATTTTCACAATCAGCAGATGACTCTACTAACTATCAATACATATCGCCATCGTTTGAAGAGTTATTTAAAATAGAAAAACAAAAAAATCTTGATACAAAAGTCTCTATTTCAAGCATGGTTGATATAGATAAAAATGAGGCTCCTGGAATTGTAACTATTATTACTTCTCAAGAAATAGAATTGCTAGGCGCCAGAGATTTAATAGACATTTTAAATACTGTTCCGGGTTTTAATTTAGCCTCCGATGTTCAGAATGGTTTAGCTTTTGGAATTAGGGGAAATTGGAGCCAAGAAGGCAAAATGCTTTACATGATAGACGGAATGCCTATGAATGAATTGGCTTATGGATCCTACATTGTTGGAAATAGATTCCCAATTAACATCATTGATAAAATTGAGATTAATAGAGGGGCAGGCTCTTCATTGTACGGAGGATTGGCTGGCCTTGGGGTTGTAAACATCATTACCAAAAAAGGAGATAAAATAAATGGACACAAATTATTTATAAACAGTGGAATTTCTAATTCAGCCTTAAGCAGATCAGGAATAAACTATACCTATGGAGGTGAATTGCTAAATGGCACAGAAATTTGTATTAGTGCATTAGTAAATAATGGAAACAGAAGTAACCTAACAGAAACTTTTCTAGATTCAACAAAGGTTTCCTTTAAAGATTCATCTAAAATTATTAATCAAAACATTTATTTTTCTATTAAAAAAAACAACTTTCAAATTAAACACTACTACGAAGATTATAATTTCCAATCTACCTTTGAACCAATTTATTCTACAACAAAAACACTAATAGAAGAACTTAGTTACAACGTTAAAGTTAATAAACTTAGCATAACACCAATACTTCGTTACAAATGGCAAATACCTTGGAATTCCGAATACGGCAATGCACAGCTTTACAATCCAAATAATATTGAAACCCGAAAAATCACCCTAGGTTTTAATTCATCCTATCTACTCACCAAAAATATTCAACTGTCGTTTGGTTCAACCTACTATAACGAAGCTTATAATTACTTTATATCAAGCTATAAAAAATCTAATAAATATATTGGTTATAACGGTTTTACTTTTTATTCTGAATTTTTTGTTAAATCAAAATTTGCAAATGGATTTTTAGGAATTCGTTACGATGATTATGCTTTTTTTAAACCCTTTTGGGCACCTAGATTTACAATAACCAAAAACTTCGGTAATTTTTTTTACAAAGCTATGGGGAATGTTTCTTATAAAATACCAACGCTACAAAACATTGTTCAAAGTTCAAACAATTCTATTTTACCGGAAGTAATAAACGAAGCTCAATTTCAAATTGGATTTCAAAATCAAATTATAGAAATTTCAAGCATTGCCTTTTTGAACAAAATAAACAAACTAATAATTTATTCTGTTGATAGTCTTCAAATTGAGTCTTACCAAAACAAAGGAAGCATTACAACAAAAGGGTTGGAATTTGAAATTAAACTAAAATTAAAAAAAGTGCAATTCTCCAGCAATTATTCTTACTACACGCCATTTACCGGTAATGCAGATGATGTAATTATTGATATTAATAATCATAAACGTGGAACGTTTGCATTTCCAACTCATAAACTATTTTTTGGCGTAAATTGCCTCTTAAGCCCTAATGTTTCTCTTAATATTTTTAATAATTATCAAAGTTCTAAATCTTTTGTTACCAGAATAGACCAACAAGACAATTATGATGTAGTAACAAAAAATGGAACCAATAATTTAAATATTACTTGCCAAATAAAAAACATCAATAAAAACCATATCAATCTAAATTTTGGATTTTATAATGTGCTAAACACAAAAAACTATTTTGGATATGCCTATAGAGACGGCTATCAGCCCATGTTAGGAATGGGCAGAGAATTTTTTATTCAACTAAAGTACAATTTGTAAATGAAAAAATATTCTCTTTTTATTTTACTTTTTTTAGTTTCAATATTTAAAGTAAATGGACAATATTTTTCATCGCCAAAACAAGCTCTATACCATCTAAAATTTAAAGACGAAAATCTAAATCAAGATTTAAAGAAACTTATCGCAACCAGAAAAGTTGAAATTAGTTATCCAAATTTACCCGAAATACTTGTTGAAACAAGCTATGAGCAGGACATTATAAATATTCAATTAATGAATACTGTAATTTCATTATTGAAAAATGATCCCAAAAAAGCAATAAGAAA
>CAIMMJ010000261.1 GCA_903842515.1 uncultured Bacteroidota bacterium
CTGTAAGTGAAAAAATAAAAAGAGAATATACTATGAATTTGGGCAATAAAACAACGTCAACCGTTGATTTTGAAAATGCCAATGAAACAAAAAGTAATGGCAATAAAATTATAAAGAAATCTAACTGTGTTTTCTCTTTTACTACTAAACTACTTGTCCAAAATTTTTTCAAAATTCAAAAATTAATAGTTGCCAATACTTAATAAAACCAGCGTACATGATTCCTCAAAATTTATTTTATTTTGCCTCAGCAGTTCTTGCAATTCAACGTTTTCTGTACCGGGGTTAAATAGAACTCTTTTGGGCTTCAATTCAATTATATAATTGTAAAACTGTTGTTGGTGAGTAGGATTTAAATAAAGCGTAACTGTATCAAAATCTTTTTGAGGTGGTAATTCATTTTTTATTTCTATGTTCTCTATATATCCACGCTGCTTGCCGTAGCAATAAATTTCATGTCCTAAATTTGTAAGTTTTATTGCTGCTCGATAAGAATATCTTGATGGATTTGAACTGGCACCAAGAATTAGTGTTTTTTTTGACATGATTAAAAAATAATAGGTCTAAAACTACAAAACTTAAACTATTCAACCTTTATAACATATGCTTTGCTATTGATACTTGGATAGTAATTGTGATTATTTAATGAATACCTAATAAAATATTTCCCCTTTTCACTAGGTAATTTAACCTTTAGCTTGAAGATGCTTTTTTGCTGAATTGGATTTTTTTCTTCCTCCGAAAAAATTAATTTATCCTCTTTAAAAAGTTGATAGCACAAATAAAAATACTGGCTTTTATCCTCTACCTGCCAAGGAAGAATTGCATTATAATTTTTGTAACTTAACTCCACTTCAATTTCTTGTTTGGGCTTTCCAACTATATTTTTATTGGTTGGTATAAAATAAAATCTTAAAAAGGATTGATAATTTTCTATTTTCTTAAGGAATACGTTTTCTGATTTTGGCATAACAATAGAGTCCCAACTATTTTCTCTCCATCCATGAATAAACCATACAGGTTTTCCTCTAAATTCTTCGTTGTATTTCCAATATTCATATTGATTTCTGCGGCCCTCTACATTATTGTAAGAACTTGCAAGTCCATTGCTGTAAAACATAAAATGAGAAGGCTTTTGATATGAATTTAAAAAAACCACTGGCGTATTTTTTGTTTTATTATAAATTAAATTTGCCCACGTTTTATTTCCACTCCATTCGTTGCGCAAGTGGCTTAACTGTGGAATAATATTAAAACACATTTGAAGTTTTACAACAAAAAGAATAAGCAGGGCCGGATAAAATAATTTCTTAAAAAGTATAAATATTTTTATTTGGTGCTTAATATAATCGTTCAACAATATAATTGCGGGAACCATTGCTGGTGCAGTCCAGTTAGCTTCGGTTTTGCCTTTGAAACTCATGGCAAAAAAGAAGAAGAAAATAGTATAAAAAACATTTCTGTAGTATTTTTCAACACCAGAGAAATTAGCTGACTCTTTATAAATTACATAAAAAAACATCCAACTAATTAACGGTCCGGTAATAAAGAACTGAGCAAGCAAATAATTTAATGTAAAATCTATCTTATAGCTTTTCATTGACCTTTCAAACAAATGATACTGTAGCGAAGGATAATCGTTTTTTATTTGCCAATAAATATGAGGAGCTAATAAAAGTATGCACAAGGCTATAATTCCATAAAATGATTTCCGTTTTAAAATTTGTGGAAAAGAAAATATGGCCACAATTATTATTAATATACTATGGTATTTACTGTATATTAAACAAGCAATAATTAGCGCAATAAAAATTGAATGAAGAAAATTATCTTTCTCTAAATATTTTTTAAGTGCAACAAAAAATAAACCGGTAAAAAAAATTAATGGGTTATCTGGAACCGCCAAAATTCCTCCAATGTTTAATGCCGTTAGCGATAAAATTATCATTACCAACAATCCTAAATCTCTTTTATTACTTAACTTATAAATAGTAAGTATGCTTCCTAAAAAACTTAGAATAAAAAAGAACCTTACACCAAATTCGTTTTTACCAAACAGCAAGGTGCCAAACTTAATGAGCAACGCCGTCATTGGCGGATGGTCTAAATAACCCCAATCTAAGTTTTGAGAAAAAACCCAATAGTAGGCTTCGTCATTCCATAACTCTAATTTAAAAGTTTGCAA
>CAIMMJ010000262.1 GCA_903842515.1 uncultured Bacteroidota bacterium
CCAAATTTGTCTATGAGAATATTGTGTATGTTTATGGCTGTTTTTTCGTCAATCATTGAGCTAGCTTTTCGAGCAACTCCTTGTCCTCAGATAGTATTTTTCTTAAGGAGTGGGTTATTTCAACTTGATTAGTTGAATCATTTTGAAAATCTCTAAGAAGTTCCAAAATGTCTTGAAGAATATTTTCAGGAACATTGTCCAATACCTTCTGAATTTCGCTTTTTAACTGTGTCTTTGTCATCGCCGAATATGATTCCAAATTTATGGATTAATATTTTAAAAGCCTTATTTGATGCAATTTTTTTTGATAGATAAAAAATGCTACATTTTATAATTTGAATAACAAAAAACATTAAATTTGATTTAAAATCCCTTCATCATGAAAAAACTTATCCTCCTCTTTTTAGTGCTAGTTTTCCAACTTGCACCTGCAAAAGCACAGTGGGTAACTATACCTGACCCGAATTTTGTAACCAAGCTTCAACAGCTTTTTCCTAGTTGTATGAATGGGAACCAAATGGATACTACTTGTGCGGAAATTGTGAATGCTACATATTTAGGTGTTCAAAACAGTTTCATATCAAACCTATTTGGAGTGCAATTTTTTGATAATCTTATACATTTAGATTGCAACAACAATTTATTAAGCGGCCTACCCCCTATGCCTAATAACTTAGAAGATTTAATCTGTAATAATAATCAACTTTTAAGCCTACCTATATTCCCAAATTCGCTTAATATATTAGTATGTAGCTACAATCAAATAACTTATATTCCTCCTGTTCCTAGTCAAATGTTTATGTTTTTTGTTCATGATAATAACATAACTTGCTTTAATAATCTTCCTGTAACTCCAATAATGGAGTATGGGATTCATAACAATCCTTTTACATGTGTTCCCAACCACACATTTTACAGTATTAATTATCCACTCTGCTATATAGGGGATTCAATTAACAATCCAAACAATTGCCTTGGAGTAAATATTTCTGGAAAAATTTTTCAAGATAATAATAATGATTGCCTTTTAAACGATTTTGATTTGCTTTCTCAGAACATACCAGTTAAACTTTACGATAGTCAAAACAACTTACAATCTACAAGTTATACTTCCGATGGCCATTATTTTTTTTCAAACCTTACAAACGATTCATATACCGTTAGTATTGATGATGTTTTATTGCCTTTTTCAATGGATTGTGGGCAGCCAAATACTCAAATTTTAAATTTAAGTTTTGCTAATCAGGGATTTTCAGACGTAAATTTTCCAATAACCTGTGATAGTGATTATGATATTAATGTACATTCAATAATAAATCAAGGGATTGTTTTTCCAGGTCAGATTCATGTAATGAATACCAATGTTTCAAACAACAATTTATGGTTTAATATCAATTGTGGTTCTGGAAATTCTACTGGTATAGTTACTATAAATGTTATCGGCCCTGTATCCTTTGTTGCACCTGCTGTGGGTGCTTTAACGCCAATAATTAGTGGCAATACGTTTACATACAATATACCAGATTTTAATACCTTAAACCCAAATTCCTTTGGCTTGAGGTTTATGACCGACACCACAGCACAAGCCAATGACCAAATTTGTGTGCACGTAGAAATTTCTCCCAATCCTATAGATGCAGATACAACCAACAACGTGTATAACTTCTGCTACAACGTGGTAAATTCTTACGACCCAAATATGAAGGAAGTATATCCAACCAACGTGCTTCCGGGTTACGACGATTGGTTTACTTACACCATTCACTTCCAAAACACAGGAAATGCTCCTGCATTTAATATACGCTTAAGAGATACTTTGGATACACAACTAGACTTGAACACCTTTGAAGTATTGGGTTATTCTCATCCTGCAAATGTGGGCGTAAGCGGAAACATATTAACCGTTAGGTTCAACAACATTATGTTGCCCGATAGCACCAGCGATTACGAAGGAAGCATGGGTTATTTTCAGTACCGCATAAAACCATTTCCAAACTTGCCAACTGGTTCTCAAATAAGCAATACGGCTTATATTTATTTCGATTACAATGCTCCAATTATTACCAACACTACTGAGAATAATTTTGAGTTTCCTGTGAGTGTTTCAAGTATTGCATCCTCAGAAAATAAGTACAGTGTTTATCCTAATCCAAGCACGGGAATCTTTACGTTTAAAGATGCTAAAGCAATTCAGAGAGTAGAAGTGTACAATGTAATGGGCCAAGAAATAGCTGTTTTTGCTGGTGATAACACCAACAAAGTGAGCAAACAAATAAACCTAAGCAACTACAGCAAAGGAATTTATTTTGCAAAAATTAATGGAAGTGTTGTGCTAAAGTTGGTGAAAGAGTAATTGTCAATTATCAATCAACTGCTGCGGATTAATTTAACATTAACAGTTTGGCTAATTTTTTGGTTTTGTTGCTTTAAAAAAATAACATACTTTTGAGCCCAAATTAAGCACAATACGCTTTGTATATACTTTAAAATTATGTCAATTGTTATAGAAAAACCAACTGAGATTGCTTCTACGGTAATAAACCAAATGTCATTATTTAATCACGAGCAAGTGGTTTTTTGCAACGACAACGAAACAGGGCTAAAAGCAATAATAGCAATACACAACACCATTTTAGGCCCTGCCTTGGGCGGAACAAGAATGTGGATGTACAACAACGAAGGCGAAGCCCTAAAAGACGTATTAAGGCTTTCTAGAGGAATGACTTACAAAGCTGCAATCTCCGGCCTTAATTTAGGCGGTGGAAAAGCTGTAATTATTGGCGACTCAAAAATTCATAAAACTGAAGCATTAATTAGAAGATTTGGGAAATTTGTAAACAGCCTGGGCGGAAAATACATTACTGCCGAAGACGTTGGAATTAGCACCAAAGAAATGGAATACGTAAAGATGGAAACAGATTACGTAACTGGCTTACCGGAATCTTATGGCGGCGGTGGCGATCCTTCGCCTGTTACAGCCTATGGAGTGTATATGGGAATGAAAGCGTCTGCACACCAAGTGTACGGGAACGACTCATTGAGTGGAAAGAAAATTTTGGTTCAAGGCATTGGCCACGTGGGCGAAAATTTAGTAAAACACCTCACCGAAGAAGGAGCAATAGTTTACATAAACGACATCAACCAAGAAAGACTAAAAGAAGTTGCTAACCTCTACAAATCAGAAGTTGTTCTTGGAGACGCTTGCCTGGATTTAGACATTGATATTTATTCTCCTTGCGCCTTAGGTGCTACAATAAATACGGCCTCATTAGAAAGATTAAAATGTGCAATTATTAGTGGCGCAGCAAACAATCAGCTAGAAGACGAAAACTTGCACGGACGCATGGTAATGGAAAAAGGTATTGTTTATGCCCCTGACTTTTTAATTAATGCCGGTGGATTAATAAATGTTTATTCCGAAATGCATGGCTACAACAGAGAAAGAGCTATGAACCAAGCCACACATATCTACAATACAACTTTAGATATTTTAAAGACTTCAAAAGCACAAAACATTCCAACCATAGAGGCAGCAAAAGCAATAGCAGAAAAAAGAATTGCCGAAGTTGGAAAATTAAAACTTACATACTAATACTAGAAATTACATTACAGTGCCGCAGAAATATTTTTGCGGCATATTTATTATATTTTAATGCTAAACCGACGTCACTTAAGAATCAAAGTCCTTCACGCCTTATACGCCTTTATCCAATCTGGTAACGATAACCTTCAAAAAGGAGAACAAGAATTACTTACCGCCATAGAAAAAGTAAACGAATTATACATTACCCTACTTTCGTTCTTTCCAGAAATTGCAGACATGCTAGACAAAGAGTTGGAGCAAGCAAAAACAAAGTTTATTCCTACAGCCCAAGACCTGAGTCCAAATAAGAAATTTGTAGAAGGAAAAATCATCAATTTTATTAGAATAAACAACGAACTAAAGTTAAAAACACGAAACAAAAAAGTTCTTTGGAATTCGGAACAAGATTTGGTTAGAAACATCTACAGAGCAATTATCGCAAGCCAAGAATACAACAATTACTTAGAAACAGAATATTCATTAAAAGAGGAACAAGATTTTTTGTGTTTTATTTTAGAGACATATTTACTGAACTACGAACCGTTTATTTATTACCTAGAAGAAAAAAATATCTATTGGCAAGACGATTTTTTAATTGCCGGACATGCAGTGGTAAAAACAATAAAATCGTTCACCGAAAACAGCAACGAAAACGAGGCTTTAAGTGCATTATACAGAGACGAAGAAGACGACAGAAAATTTATTGTTGAGCTGTTCAGAAAAACCGTTCTCAATCAAAAAGATTTGCTTCAATTAATTTCCGAAAAAACAGAAAATTGGGAAATGGAAAGAATTGCCTTAATGGATATAATTTTAATGCAAATGGCAATTTCGGAAATGCTCAACTTTGAGAATATTCCACTAAAAGTTAGCTTAAACGAATACATAGATATATCTAAAGACTACAGCACACCCAAAAGCAAACTCTTTATTAATGGAATTTTGGATAAACTTGTAATTGATTTTAAACGAAACGGAAAAATAAATAAAACCGGTAGAGGATTAATAGAATAAAAAATGAAACAATTTTTAGCACTGTGTATTTCTTTAGTAATTATTTCATGTAGCTCAAACTCCAACCAAGATGGTTTATTAAACACCGACGTGGTAAACAACCCAAGCACAGCCAATGGCAAAGCAAACGGCCCAATGCCTGATGTGAAATTTGAAAAAGAAACACATGATTTTGGAGATATAAAATCAGGTGACAAAGTAACTTGCGAGTTTAAATTTACTAATACTGGAAAGGCAGACCTAATAATTGGAAACGCCAGAGGCAGCTGTGGTTGCACAGTTCCCGACTATCCCACCGAACCCATTTCGCCTGGAGAAGATGGCGTAATAAAAGTAGCATTTAACAGTAGTGGCAAATCCGGATTTCAAACAAAAACAGTAACCTTGGTTACTAATTGCATTCCGGCAACTAAAGTAATATCAATAAAAGCAAACGTATTAGCAGAATAATAAAAATAAACATGAACACACTAAACCTTTTAAACGTCATTTTAATGACTCCACCTGCTGGAGGGCAGCAAAACCCAATTGCGAGCTTTTTACCACTAATTTTAATTGTGGTGGTTTTTTACTTTTTCATGATTCGTCCTCAAATGAAAAAAACAAAAGAACAAAAAGTATTTAGAGAATCTCTAAAAAAAGGAGACAAAGTAATTACCATTGGAGGTCTTCATGGAAAAATTATTGAAATAGACGAAGAGGCTCAAACTATTGACTTAGAAGTTGCCAACAACGTAAGATTAAAATTTGAAAAATCTTCTATTTCTTTAGAAAATACAAAAGCCATAGATTCAAAAAAAATAGCATAAGCTGTTTTCAATACAATTATTTGCCTAGCTTTATAATTAGTTAAAATAAGCTTTCTAAAAAAGAAAAAGTGAAATGGTAAATATCAAAAAATATTTTAGGCTCAACCCCAGAATATCGGTATTTATATCTTGCTTTTTTATTAGTATTTTATTTTGGCTAATGATAGTTTTTTCTAAAGAGTATACCTATAAAATTAAAGTAAAGGCACTCTATGCAAATGTTCCATCCGACAAAGTAGTTAGCTATAAACTTCCGGATAGCTTAGATTTAGAAGTTTATGGCGTTGGCTTTTCTCTGTATAGTTTAAATTATAAAAATACTCCCAAAGAGGTTGTTATAGATTTGGGGCATTTAAAAAAAAGCAAAGGAAATTTTGAAAGTGACGAATACCTTATAAATTTAGAACAGCAACTCAATTATGTTTCGGAGCAGTATGCAGAATTTGGCATTAAGGTTGTAAAAATATTGCCCCAACAAATTTCCTTTTATTTTGATGCCAAAGAAAAAAAAATTGTGAAAGTTGTGCCAAACATTTCCTATTCATTTGCTCCGCAACATTCGATAAATGGCAAGCTTGAGTTTTTTCCAAAAAAAATAGTTATCAGAGGACCAAAATCTGTTATCAGTAAAATTGATTCAATTGCAACGGAACATGTTACTTTAAGTAACTTGAGTAAAGATGCTATAGGCTTTATTGAATTTAAGATTCCAAATTCTAACAGTGGATTGGAGCTACCTGCAAAAAAAATTGCTTATAAAATTCCCGTAGAAAAATTTACTGAAACAGAATTAGAAATACCAATTTCCACTACAAATGTTCCTGCAGGATTTTCTATCAAAACATATCCCAATACTGTTAAAGTTGTTTTTAGCGTTGGATTAAGTTCTTATAAATCAATTACGCCGTCTATGTTTATAGTAAATGCATCAATTGGCAATATTGATTCCCTTTCAAAAACATCAATGTTAAAACTTAAATTAGAAAATTTTCCATTACAAGTTAAAAATTGTAGGATGCAGACAGATAAAGTAGAGTATATTATACAGCGTAAATAACATGAAGGTTATTGGTTTAACAGGTGGTATTGGAACTGGCAAAACAACAATTGCTAGGTGTTTTAGCTTGTTGGGAGTTCCCATTTTTAATTCTGATACAACTGCCAAAAAATTATACGATAAATCAGAAATAGTAAGTGTAGTTACAGAAATTTTAGGGAATAAAATTTTGGCTGAAAACGGAAAAATTAATAAGTTAAAAATGGCTGAAATAATTTTTAATGACAATGAGAAATTAAATTTAATTAATAAATTAATTCACCCGCTTGTAAGTAAAAAGTTCCATGAATTTTGTTCATTAAATAATAGTGCAAGCTACGTAATAAAAGAAGCAGCAATTTTATTTGAGTCGGGTTCTTACAAAGATTGCTCTAAAATTTTAAGTGTATACTCTCCCCTGGAGTTAAGAGTAGAGAGGATAAAAAAAAGAGATGGAAGCACTAAAGAGGAAATACTCTCTAGAATAGCAAAACAATGGTCTCCAGAAAAAATCTCTGAACTTTCGGACATTGTAATTTTAAACGATGAAAAAGAATTAATTTTTCCTAAGATTCTTGAAATAAATAAAAAACTAAATAAAGTATAAAATTAGAATTTAACCCTCGATTTGGTTGAACCTTTAATCAGCTTGTAGGAAACCGAAAGGTTGGCAAGCATATAAAAATCATCTTTACTGGAATTTCCTCTTCTTTGTCCGGGATTGGTTGCACCAGCAATCCTTTCTCGTCCATCGGCAGTATAAACACCTGGTTGAGCAAAAGCTTTATTTTTCTCTGTATATGGTGTATCATAAGAGGCTGGATCTGCAAAATACATGGCTTGGTCTCCTCTTGCGTCCCTTATTTGTCCTCTGTCGAAATATTCTCCAGAAACGTCGTCAATGTAATCGCTGAAAGTTTTTCTTAAACCGTATTCTAATCCTATGTGCCACTGATTTGTAATTGGATATTTAAAACCAATTCCTACAGGAATACACATTGTATAGCGTAAATATTTTTTGCCTCCACCTTCTAATCCTTGGCCTTCAGTACCAAGCGGCTGCAAGGCTATCCAATCTCCTTGGAAGTTTACCCTGGACTTTGGATTGAAATGCAAAAAACCTATCCCCCCAAATAAATAAATATTTACAGGAAATCTTGTTTTTCCTCTAATGTAACGTCCTTTGATGTGTTCTTCTACAAGTGCATATTCAAATTGAGCAGATACTTCCCATATATCAGACCTAAATTCTAAATCTCTGTTTCTTCTTGCACGTTCTGTGGTTAATCTATCGCTACCAGCAACTCTTGCATAACTAAATGATGCTTTTGCAGAAATAGTAGGTGTAAATCTGTACCTAAATCCTGCCTGCATGTGAGACTTTGTTTGAGAAAATTCTAAGTCTTTCAAAAAATATGTTCCAATTTGGTCTGCCCCCCCTAAATCACCTAAAAAGTTGGCAGCTCCCATACCTAAAATTATTTCACGCTTTTGCTTCTTCCACTGCTGAGCCATCATCACCCCCGGTAAAAACATAAAAAGAAACACCACTTTTTTAATCATACCAACAAAACAATTTTTTTGGAATTGCGAATATAAGGTAAATAATAAAAACATTGCAACTTTGTGTATGATTTTGTTAATGATTTTCTAATATTTAATTTTTAAATAACATTAGAATTGTGGTTTTAATGGTTTGTTCTGCAGAATTTCTTCCACCCTATTTTCAATTTCCGTAGAAATAATTTGCTGATATTCATTAGATTTAATTGTCTCTTTTAATTGCTCTAGTTTAGATGCTCCAAGCATTACAGTGCTTACATTTTTATTTTTTAAACACCAAGCAACTGCCAATTGCGGAAGACTTATACCTAATTCCAACGCAAAATCGTTTAACATTCTTGCTTTTAGCAGGTTAGCCTGACCTTCGTCTGAAATAAACCTTTCTTTCAGCCATTCCATGTTGGGCAATTCAAACCTTGAATCTTTGGCAATTCCGTTAAAATGTCTGTTGCTTAAAACACCTGATGCCAATGGCGACCAAATGGTTGTTCCTAAACCTATTTCGGAATACAATTTAAAATATTCAACTTCCACTCTATACCTGTTAAACATATTGTATTGAGGCTGCTCCATGGTAGGTGGCGTAAGCCCGTATTGCCTTGCTACAGAATATGCTTCCATTATTTCTTGTGCACTCCACTCCGATGTTCCCCAATACAGAATTTTACCTTGGTCCAACAATGTTTGCATGGCTCTTACAGTTTCTTCTATTGGGGTATTTTTATCGGGTCTGTGGCAAAAAAACAAGTCAACATATTCTTGCTGCATTCGTTTTAAAGAGTTATTACAGGCTTCAATGATGTGTTTTTTACTTAATCCAATTTGGTTGGGTAGTTTCCCTCCCCAAAAAACTTTAGTAGAAATAACATAACTTGTTCTATCCCAGCCCATTTTCTTTAATACCTTGCCCATTACTTCCTCGGATTTTCCGCTTGCATAAGCCTCGGCATTGTCAAAAAAATTAACTCCATTTTCATAAGCCAATTTCATGCAATCTTCTGCAATGTTTTCTCCAATTTGATGACCAAAAGTTACCCATGAGCCCAATGACAATTCACTCAACAAAAGTCCCGATTTTCCTAATCTTCTGTATTCCATAATTTTTTAATTTACCTTTGACAAAATAATACAATAAGTTGGAAGAAAAAAATTTAAAAATAGTTGTAAAAACTCTTCAAGGTTTAGAGCAAATTTTACTAGAAGAGTGTATGCATCTTGGATTAACTGATTGCATTGCAATTACCAGAGGCGTTGCGGGATTTGGAAACTTAGAGACTGTTTACAAAATAAATCATTTAAGCAGATTGGCTATAAGAGTTCTGGTAGAGTTAAGTAGCTTTGTTTGCAACAATCAGCAAGAGTTGTACGACGGTGTTGCAGACATAGAATGGGAAACTATTTTTGACGTTGATAAAACTTTTTCTATTGACTCTATTGCAAATCAAACAGATTTTAAAAGTAGTTTATTTGTAAGCCAAAAAACCAAAGATGCTATTGTTGATAGGTTCAGAAGAAAATTCAACAAGAGGCCAGATGTTACCACCTTTGATCCTCAAGTAAAAATCAACATCCACATTTACAGAGATAACTGTACAGTGTTACTTGATTCTTCGGGATTACCGCTGTTTAAAAGAGGATATAAAAAAGAAGCAGGAATTGCACCAATAAACGAAACCTTAGCCTCTGGCTTAGTAATGCTCAGCAATTGGGACAGAAATTCTCCATTGGTTGATATTATGTGTGGTTCCGGTTCTATATTAGTGGAAGCAGGCATGTTGGTTGCCAATATTGCGCCCGGTAAATTTAGAACAGATTACTGTTTTATGCACTGGAAAAATTTTGACAAGGAGCTCCTAAAAAATATTAAAGAGGAAGCATTGTTAAAAGAAAATACAGAAAATATGCCGCAAATAGTAGGTTTAGATAATGATGTAAAAGTTATCGGTAGAGCATTGGCGAACATTGAATCTGTAGGATTGAAAAATAAAATAACCTTGCATCTTTCGAATTTCAAAAACTTTGAAAACCCATTCCCAAGTGGTACTATTATTACAAATCCACCTTATGGCGAAAGAATAGAAGTAGAAGAAATAAAAGTGTTGTACAAAGAAATTGGAGATGCTTTAAAGAAAAGCTTTCCGGATTTTGATGCTTGGATTTTTAGTGGAAGCCTTGAAGGATTAAAAAATATGGGTCTTAAACACACCCAAACATTTGTTTTAGAAAATGGTGGATTAGAATGCAGATTAAGAAAATTCTCTATGTATAAAGGCACCAAAAGACATCCAAAAGCTGAAGAAGTTGAAGAATAAATTATTCTTAATTTTTTAAGTGTTTTTAATTCATAATCTATCTTACCTTTATAAAAAATAAAAATATGTTTTTAATTGTCATTGGTCTACTTTTAATAATTCTATCCAAACCACTTGTTAAAGAATTCTACAAGCTTCAACCGTATAAATCTATTTTTACCGTTGTAGGAATTGCGTTAATAGTTTTTGGTTTTGCAACTTCAACAGTTAAACAAATTGGTGCGGGAGAATTAGGAGTACAAACTCTCTTTGGAAAAGTTGAAGACAAAGTTTTGGTTAGTGGTTTAAATTTTATTAATCCATTGGTGGAAGTAAAAATATTTGACATAAAAACATTAAACTATACCATGTCAAGTGTTCACGACGAAGGTGATCAGGCAGGCGATGATGCCATTAGAGTGCTTACGGCAGATGGACTAGAGGTAATAATAGATTTAACTATTCTATACAAAGTAATCCCTAGCGAAGCACCAAAAATTTTAAGTGAAATTGGTGTTGACTATAAAAGTGTAGTTGTAAGACCAATTACAAGAACTAAAATTAGAGACAATGCAGTTTATTATGATGCTGTAGCTTTGTACTCTAGCAAACGAGACGAGTTTCAATCTAAAATATTTGCTTCTATTGAAAAAGATTTTAAAAAAAGAGGAATAATTTTAGAACAATTATTAATCAGAAACATCACCCTTCCTACTTCTGTAAAAGCGTCAATAGAATCTAAAATTAATGCTGAACAAGATGCACAAAAAATGCAATTTGTGTTGCAAAAAGAAAAACAAGAAGCCGAAAGAAAAAGAGTGGAGGCACAAGGTATTGCCGACTATCAAAAAATATTGAGCACAGGGCTTAGCGACAAACAATTGCAGTACGAAATGATAAAAGCAAACAAAGAAATTGCTACATCTCCCAATGCAAAAGTTATTATTATGGGTGGCGGAAAATCTGTACCCATAATTTTAAATGATAAATAATTTTATTGTTTGTAGAGTTTAATTGCACTGTTTAATATTTCTTGAATTTTTTTAATTGGAATATCCTCGGCTGGATTAATTAAAAATATTTTAATTCTTGAACGATTTTCTGCCATTAGTTCCGGATTATTTAACCTGTGGCCTTCTATAATACCAATATAAGGTTGGTTATATTTTTTATGAAACCACAAATAGCAAAACATTTTTCCATTGTAATAAAAAAATGGCATTCCATACTTCCATTCCCAACTCAGTAATGAATCTTGCTTTAGAATAATTTCTTTGAGTGTGAGCAAACAACTCCTTATTGGCTCTTTATATTTTAGATAAAATTTATCTAGCTCCTGCATTTTACTCTTGCAAAAACAAAATTAAAATTCTTTTTTATACTCTGCCACCAAGCTTATTGGTTTATCTAAAACATCGCTAAGTGCACAAATAAAACTTCCTTCTGTTGCTTTGCTTAACGCATATTTTAAAGGTTCTACATCATCTGCCACTCGTTCCCAAGTGGTACCTGAATTTTCCGAGTTTATACCTTGCACCAATAAATCTATAAGTTCTTTTGCTGTTTTTCCTCTCAAAAATTTTACTTGATGAATTAATACATGATCAAACATTTGAGCAGATATTTTTCCTAACTCTATAACATCCGAATCTTTTCTATCGCCTGTACCTACTATAATTCCAACTTTATTTTTTGAATCTATCGATTTTAAAAAATCTCTTATGCCAATAAATCCATCAATGTTATGTGCAAAGTCAATTAAAACTTTGCATTTTTTAAATTCAATAATATTCATTCTTCCGGGAGTTTGCTCCGTAGATGGAAAAAAACTTTTTAAGCCGTTTAAAATAACGCTACTATCAATACCATAATTATAGCATGCTAAGGTGGCTGCTAAAACATTTTCTGTCATAAATTTTAAGGTTCCATTAAAAGTAATTGGAACATCAGCCAAGTCTATTTCAATAATTGTATCTTCTACTTTTTGAACAATAATTTTATTGTTGTTGATAAACGCAAATGCATTACCGTTGTATTTTTTATTTTTAAAAACAGAATTGTTTTTATCTAAACTAAACCACGAAACTTTGCAATTGGCCTGTTCTCCCAATTTTTTAGTATAGATATTATCAGCATTTAAAATTGCCACACCATTTTTCTTTACCGAGTTTACAACAACACCTTTTACTTTGGCCAAATCTTCCAACGTTTCTATGTCCGAAATACCCAAATGATCGTCCTGAACATTTGTTACCACAGCAATATCGCATACGTCAAATCCTAAGCCTGCTCTAACAATTCCACCTCTTGCAGTTTCTAATACCGCCAATTCAACTTCCTTGTTCCTTAAAACGGTTGCTGCACTAATGGGTCCTGTTGTATCTCCTTCATCTACCATTTTTCCATCAACATAAATTCCATCGCTTGTAGTAAATCCAACTTTTACATTGCTAAGTTTAATAATATGTGCAATAAGCCTTGTTGTTGTTGTTTTACCATTGCTACCAGTTATGGCAATTATTGGAATTCTCCATTTTCTATTCATTAAAAACAAGCTCAAAATAAAATTTGCATCTGTTGTGCTGTTTAACTCAAGTCCATTTTTTCCATAGCCAAATTGTAACATGTTTTCATCGTTGGGCAAAAGAACAGGAATGTTATTTTGCTTTGCCTGATGGAGTAAATTACTTATTGTTTCGTTGGGCTTAACTGCGTTTACTATTTTTTTAATTTGGTTGATTTCTAATTCGTAATCAAGCGATTTTTTTTGGAGTAAATGTTGCAGTATTTTTTCTGCAGCATAAGCTGCTTTAATGCCTGCCTCCTCATAAGCATATTCAAATACAACATTATAAATAGTTGGATAAATTGTTTTTTTTACTGCAAAAAAATCTACTCTAGAATGGGCTAAACTTTGCAAACAAAGGCATATTTTCGCAAACAATTCCTCTGTTGTTTTTGTAGATTCTATTTCCTTTTGAGAGTCTTTTGTTAAAAAACTTACCTTGTTTAGCAGAGCTAAACTTTTAGTGTTATTGTATACATCAAAATCAATATCAAGCCTAACCTGAATTAATTTAGTATTGATAGTACTCCAAAAATTTGCACCTCTAAGCGCTTGAACTGATAAAATTCTCATCCTGACAATGTAACAATAAAATTTAAACCTCTATTTATTTTTATAAAATAGCTGCCATTGTTTTATAGATTATGAGATATTTTTAATCAAGATGCTTAAATTAGCTTTAAACTATAACGCAGCAAAAAACATTTCTATCTTTATACTATGAATCCATCTAAATACTGCATTACGCAAGGCACGAGTTTTAAACTTAACGATTATAAAACAACTGCACCAAACGATGCTGCAGAAAAACAACACTTAAAAGAGATACTGCAGAAAGATATCGAAGAAATTCAAAAACTTCAGCAACTGTTTTTTGCCAGTAAGCGCCACTCCATTCTACTAATTTTTCAGGCAATGGATGCAGCCGGAAAGGATGGTGCTATAAAAAATATTGCCACAGGAATAAATCCACAAGGGTGCGAAGTTTTTTCTTTTAAAGCTCCAACTGAGGAAGAATATAGACACGATTTTTTATGGCGGCACCATTTGGCAACGCCCGAAAAGGGGAAGTTTGGAATACACAATCGTTCTCATTACGAATTTGTTTTGGCGTGTAAAGTAAATCCCGAATTTATTTTAAATGAAAATATGCCCGGTATTTTTAAAGTTAGCGACATTGCCAAAGATTTTTGGAAAGAACGCTACCAAAGAATCAGCAGCTTTGAATCGCAATTAGTAGATACAGGAACTATTGTATTAAAATTCTTTTTAAACATTTCAAAAGAAGAACAAAAAAAACGATTATTAGAAAGAATAAATGATCCAAATAAAAACTGGAAGTTTCAGCTGGGAGATTTAAAAACCAGAAGTCAATGGGACTTATACATGAACGCTTACGAGGAAGCCATTAAAAACACCTCACAAAAAAAATCGCCTTGGTATGTTATTCCTGCAGACGACAAATGGTATGCAAGAGCAATAATTGCGAGGGTTTTAAAAGAAACGTTGCTGGAATTGAACTTACAATATCCCAAACTTAATTCTGATTCAGCCGCTATGTTTGAAGAAGCAAAAAAAATTCTTAGTGCCTCCTAAAATTAGCTTCCTAGTTTTTTAGGCCCTTTAGTAAAAGATTTTCTAAATCTGTTATGCTTACTCTTTCCTGAGCCATGCTATCGCGGTGACGAATAGTAACGGTTTGGTCTTGTAACGATTGATGGTCAATGGTAATGCAAAATGGAGTTCCTATGGCATCTTGTCTTCTGTATCGTTTTCCTATGGCATCTTTTTCGTCGTATTGACACATAAATGTTTGACTTAAATCTGCAAATATCTTTCTTGCAACTTCTGGCAAGCCATCTTTTTTCATCAATGGAAGAATTGCTAATTTTATAGGAGCTACAAATGCAGGAATTTTTAAAACCGTTCTTATTGATCCGTCCTCTAAAGTTTCTTCCAAGTATGATTGAGCTATTACTGCCAAAAACAACCTGTCTAAACCAACCGAGGTTTCTACAACATAAGGAACATAGTTTTGGTTTTCTTCGGGGTCAAAAAATTGTAACTTTTTTCCTGAATACTTTTCGTGGCTTTTTAAATCAAAATCTGTTCTACTGTGAATTCCTTCTAATTCTTTGAAACCAAATGGAAATTCAAATTCAATATCGCTTGCTGCATTGGCATAGTGTGCTAATTTAATGTGGTCGTGAAAACGGTATTTTGCTTTTGGAAAGCCTAATTTTTGGTGCCATTCCATTCTGGTGTTTTTCCAGTATTCGTACCACTGCATTTCTGTTCCGGGTTTCACAAAAAATTGCATTTCCATTTGTTCAAATTCCCTCATTCTAAAAATAAATTGCCTTGCCACAATTTCATTTCTAAATGCTTTACCTGTTTGAGCAATTCCAAAAGGAATTTTCATCCTTCCGGTTTTTTGAACATTTAAATAGTTTACAAAGATTCCTTGTGCTGTTTCTGGCCTTAAATATATTGTTCCCGATTCTTCTGCAACAGCACCTAGCTGCGTAGAAAACATCAAATTAAATTGCCTAACGTCTGTCCAGTTTTTTGAACCACTCACGGGGCAAACTATTTCGCAATCTATAATTATTTGTTTTACTTCGTCAAGGTTATTCTCGTTAAGAGCAAGTGCAAATCTATCCTCAATTAATTTTAGTTTTTGAGCATTCTCCAAAACCCTAGCATTGGTTGCTCTAAATTGTGCCTCATCAAAAGCATCTCCAAATTTTAATTTGGCCTTTTCTACTTCTTTATTGATTTTTTCTTCAATTTTTGCCATGTGTTCTTCAATAAGCACATCGGCACGGTAGCGTTTCTTTGAATCTTTATTGTCTATTAAGGGGTCACTAAAAGCATCAATATGTCCTGAAGCTTTCCAAGTAGTTGGGTGCATAAAAATTGCAGCATCAATACCCACAATGTTTTCGTGAAGCTGCACCATCGCTTTCCACCAATATTGACGTAGATTATTTTTGAGTTCAACGCCGTATTGTCCGTAATCGTAAACAGCACTTAATCCATCGTAAATTTCGCTGCTTGGGAAAATAAATCCATACTCTTTGCAGTGAGAAATAATCTTTTTAAAAATATCTTCTTGATTCATAGGCGGCAAAAATAGTGAAATTAGTCTATTTCATAATTTCTATTTTTAATGAACCACAAAATTTTATTGCTTAACAAATTTTTTACAAAGTACTTTATCGTTTGATTCCAATTGAATATAGTACAATCCAAGAGCAAGTGATGATACATCAATTGACTTTTCGGGATTTTTTAAGCAGATCATTTCTTTGCCAAAACTATCTATGATTTTAATACTTTGAATAGTGTTTTTAGATGAAATAGACAATAAATTATCTGCAGGGTTTGGGAAAATTGATAATTCTTCTTCTAAATTTTTCTCTTCTACACCCACTACTTTATCTATTCTAAAATCGTCAATAAAAATATTATTAGTCCTTTCCAATGCTTCAAATTCAAAAATTAGTCTAAGATTAGAATTATCTGCATTCATATTTTTTGTAAATACAAATGAAGCTTGCCTCCAGTGATTCTCTAAGGGGTTTGCATAGTCAACCGTATATTGACCGGCGCTAAAAAGTGAGTCTTTAGTAATTGTTTTTAGTAACATGAACTGGTTGTTTGAGAAACCCGGACTGGTGATATAAATTTTTAAATTTGTATTGTCTATTAAGTTATATTTTGCCCCAGCATACTTAAAACTTATAAAAAATTTATTTCCATCAGAAAAATTAAAGGAAGGGCTTATTAAATGATCAATGCCAATATTAATTGTTTGATTTGGTATATCGCAGGGGTCGGCATAGTTTACTTTAAAATTGTTTAATCTTAAACAGTTGCTATTATTCACATCTGTATTTTGGATTGTCCAATAAGAAGAATCATTTTCATAATTAAAATTCCACCAATAAAACATAACATCTTCTTTTTTAAAATCTGTAGAATATGGCACAATAAAATCAGCCGTAAGTTTATCTACAAAAATAAAATTAGGTTCTTCATAAACGCTTTCTCCTGCTTGATTAGTGACCTTTAATCGTACTTTTTTAAATCCCGAATCTGTAAATTTTACTATGGGATTTTTTTCAATTGAAGTCGAAGGCAATCCATCTTCAAACTCCCATAAATAAGAATCATTTAGCACATCTGAATTTGAAATTCTTGAATAAAATTCAACATCTTGATTTATTTTAGTTATTCTTTTGTCTGAATGAAATGTAACAATTGGTTTCATTAAGGGATTATTTGAAGGATAATAATTTGAATCTCCCATTAAATCAATTACACCTGTTTGAATTAAATTTTGTGTAGATACCAACATATTTCTACCTGCAATTGGTGAATTTAAGCAAGTATGCATTCTTTGCTTTTGCCCGTATGTAAACATATTTGTACATGAAGAATAGTCCATGTAGTTCTGATAGTTTTCAATAATTCCAGTAGTACAAGGTTGACTATTAGAACAATCAGAATTTCCATTAGTAATAGGGGTATCTTCCACGTCATCATCAAATAAACAGGAACTTCCAAAAATATAAGACTCCCATTCGCCCCAAACATATTTGAGATTTAATAATCTACCAAGCGATTTCACCAAAAGAGTTCTGTGGCTTGCTTGGCTAGTTTCAGTTTCTCCAAAATAATCATATCTAATAAGAATTCCATCTTTTTTTGCGTCGCATAAATTTGAGACAAACTCAGGTCTTTTATCATAGAGGTTTGCAATGCCAGTAGTTCTTTCCCCTTCTACAATCCATATATTTAAATATTTTTCTCTGGGCCACCCATCCAATTTAGAATTATTTTCGATTAGTTGAGCTCTGTATGATTTTGTTCTTGTAATTCCATTTGTAGCATTACCATTTGGATCTTTTGTTGCAAGGCGAAGTTCAATTTCTGTGTCCGCTGCTATATTTTTAAATTGAGGAATTATTTCTGAAGTATCGGAATTTTTTTTTCTTAATGCTTGATTAAAGTATTTTATTGCATCGTAAATTTGTTTATCGCTAATGTTGGCATATCGGCCATATTTTGTGGAATTTTCCCACACAACATGAACCACAGTTGGAATAATTTTTATTTGTGAAAAAACATTGGAGTTAAAAACGATAAAAATTCCAAATAAAAATATTTTTTTCATGTTCTAGTTGATTATTAGTTTTTCATATTCAAAACTTTCATTCGTTTGAAGAATAACAAAATACATTCCTTTGGATAAATTTGAAACATCATAAAAAAACTTGTGATTTCCAGTTTCAATTTTGGAGTTAAAAATCTCATTAATAACTTTTCCATTTACATCAATAAGTTTTAAATCTGCATTTGTTGGAAATATATTGTCAAATTCAAAAGTTACTGATTGACTTGCTGGATTGGGCGAAATCTTTATGTGTTTATTGCTATCAAGTATTTTGCTTTTTATTATATTTTGAGGGATTGAAGAATATTTGTAAAGTGAAGATCCTGTAAGGTATGCCAAATTATTATTTACTTTTAGAAATCTATTAAAGTTATTTCCAAACGTATTATTATTGTTCCACGTTAACCCACCATCGTTTGTCTCAAACAAATAATCTCTGCCACCCGCCCATCCTTTTTGAGTATTTAAAAATCCCACCATTTGAATATTAAAATAATTGTTGCTAATAATTATTTTATTCCAAGTTAATCCACCATCGGTTGATTTTAAAATTCTAGTTTCTGCGTAATCAGGTAAATTGCCTTCAATAGATGCAACCCAGTTTTGTTCATCTATTCTTTGTATTTTCCAAATCCTATCAAGACTTACCATTGTTTTATGCACTATTTGCCAAGTTGTTCCACCATTTGTAGTATGTAAAATAATTCCACCTTCATCTGTATTTATGCATGAACCAACAGCAAATCCTTCGTTTTTATTAATAAAACAAACATCAACTAAAGACTTAGCGTAAGAAGTCATATCGTAAATCTGGAATGTATTTGCTTGGTCTAATGATTTTAAAAAGAATGCCGGCGACATCCAGGCACCAACCAAAAAACAACTGGAACTATCAGGAATAGAAATTCCACAAATTCCTTTTTTTGCTGTATCTAAATAACTAATACTATCAGGTATGCCTTGCCATGATTCTCCCCCATCAAGTGTTTTAAGTAAAATTATATTTGAATTGGTATTTCTTATTAAACCGCATAATCCAAAACTCTTGGAGCCGAATTTTATAGACCTAATATAGTTTGAAATAGATATTTTTTTCCCAATTGTTTCCTCCATCTACTGTTTTATAAATGTCGTTTGAGAAATAATTTAATCCAAAAAATCCAGTTTGTTCATCTACAAAATTAACATCATCAATTCTTCCAGAATTGGAATTGGTATTGTAGGAAGTAGACCATTGACTTTGAGCAAAACAAAATTTAAAAATCGCTAAATTAATTAGTAATATAGTTGTTCTTTTCATGATAAGGTAAATCTAAATTTGTAAAATGGAATAATTTACCAAATTTACTTAATTGGTTGATTTACTTTCACAAATGGTAAAAACAAACTTAAAATTGGGTTTTTTTAAGCAGCTTATTTTTTTATTTATTTCAAGATTTTATCTTTTTACAATCTTAGACCTGTAAACCTCTCCAAAACTGTTGTACTCAATGGTATAAATTCCTTTGGAAAGGTTTTCGATACTAATGCTTTTATTGTTTTCTGTAATGTTTGAATTAGATTTTACTAAATTTCCAATCACATCGTACACTTTTAAATCACCTCCAGTTTTTGTAACCATTATATTAACTTGACCATCTGTTGGGTTTGGAAATACTAAGAGCGAGTTAACAGAATTTGTACTCTTTGATTCTTTAAGATCAACAGTAATACTTTCGGGCATAATTGTTTGATAAGAATAATGATTATAAGAAAAAGAGGCTTCCCCAAAAATTATTGAACCATTGCTGGTGGCTGAATTTAAATTTACTTTATAATGAATTGTTTTCATTTCGCCTGGAAGAATATTTTGTTCCATAGCTTTAATATATAAAACGTTATTCTTTATGCCATAATTAGTGTTTTGTTCTCTTAAGTAAGAAATACTGTTCAAATCAAGTTCGCTATCTAATAGGTCCTTAATAATAAAACTATTTATTACGTTTTGAGAATTATTCAAAATAGTAAATGTGTATACTAATTCCTGACTTATATCATTAATAAATCCATTGTTATTTACTGTTTTTGTAACAATAACATCATTTGCATTTTGGCTTCTTCCTACAAAAGTCTCATACACTGTGAGGGTTGTATTTGTTTGATTATTTGCGGTATTTGCGTCATTGTAATCGAATGAAAATTCAAGAGGGTAGTTTCCTGCTTCAATATTGCTTGATGAACTTGCGGTTATGTAAAGGAAATATTGTTTTTTGCCCGATATATTTAGTGGAACGTAAATACTATCATTGGAAATGTAGAAAGGGATAGAATTTTCATACGTATTATCAAAAAACAACCCAACATTATAGTTATCTAGGAAATTGAAACTGTTAAATTTTAAGACAGTATTTATTGAATCATTACTATTGTTCGTAACTGATGCATACATTGTAGCACCAAATAATTCAGCTGCCTGTCCGGGAAATGCAAATAACTCCAAATCACTTGTGGTGGAGGAATCATTAAACGCAAGTGCAGAGTAATAGTACCAATAGTCGGAACTAGAAGTAAAATTAATTGAATCATTACAATAGTGGTCTAAATTATCTATGGGTGAGGCAACATAATTTCCATAAGGCAAACTAAAATAACTGAAACTATTTACCAATAGATTACCTGGATTAATCAACACTTGTTTTTGATAATATCCATAATCATCGTATTGACAATTGGCATTGAAATCTTTATTTACCGAAATATAATAGCTTCCACAACTGTCAGTAAAAGGAACTTCTACATTTAATGTATTACAATTTGAAGAATTAAATGCAATTAGAGTATAAGGCCCACTGTTTAAATTAAAAATATTTAAACTATCAGAAATTGGATAATACAAATAAGGGGCTTGAAACCATTTATAATTTAGGTTATTTAAATTGGTGGAATTAACAAGTATTTGTCCATCCATACTATCAAATGTATTGCATGTTGCAGGAACAATTGAATTTGTGGAAAGCGTTTGGGTGCCAGTTGCAATTGAATCTAACGTAATTACCAACGTATCTGAGCATACAACACTATTATAGTTAGAATAAAGTGGAATGGAATTAACTCCTTGGCATAAATTATCAATTACTAAGGTATTTTCTAGAAAGGTTGGATTATTGGCATAAAATAATGGTGTATAAATGCTCCCTAAATAGGTACTATCTAATGTTACCTGAACTTTTCCAATACATGCAGAACAACCCGGATTTTGTAAAATACTTGAAACATAGTTGTTGTTTAAATTAGCATTGTCAACTCCAATATTAAAACTTTGGAAGTAGTAGGTATTAAAAATATCATCAAAAATTTGCACAAACTGATTCCCTTCAGAAAAATTAGAAATTGTCATTTGACCATCGGCTTCAAGAAAACTAGCATTGTAATAATTATAAAAACCTTCATTTGAACTGGTAACTATCCTAAGGTTTGAGGGAAAATCGTAATTAAGCGTTATTGATCCATCATTTATTCCACAACTTGAAGCATTTGTTGTTGCTATTGACATTTGATAGATTATTGTATTATCTACATTTATTGATAAATAAGTTTGATAGGCAAGAGTTGGATTGTAGGAAATTGCAGTATAGCTTCCTGGACAAACGCCCAAACGATTGTAAGTGTAAAAAGGAGTTTCTACAAATACACTATCAAAAATGGTGGGGTAATAACTGTAAATTTTTAACCAATAGGGATAATCATTTGTTTGAACAGTAAAACTCATAGAGCCATTGCACTCAAAATTTGTGCTTGGCGAGGTTTGAAGATTGGAGAACAATGCATTGTTATAACCGTTAGAAGCAACGTTAAAATAAATAGTTTGATTTAATGAGCCTCCTGAGTAAACATACAATATGTAATTTCCTTGGCACAATGAATTTATTGAAATAACTCCACTGGAACTGTCAGAAGCTGTTATGGTATAAGATTCTATATTAACGTTATTAAAGGTTCCGCTGGTGGTAATATTTACACTGTCTAATGGAATACATCCTTGATAGTTGAAATTAACAATTCCATTGCAAACTCCTACAGACGGGTCTAACCCGTAGTTTTCGAAAACATTTATATAAGTTGGTACTTGAGGAACCTGCACCGAATTGCTAGAACAATTAGTGTTGGTTACGAATGTAACAGTAGAAAATGGGCAAACATTTGGCAGAGTAACGTAACTTACATAAGCCTCCACTGGAATTGAATCGCCATTGCTAATATAAATTGTTCCTCCTATACTGTTGTTATAGAGTTGCAAGGTAAAATCAAGCTCACAAGGTTGTTGACAGGTGTTGTTTTCGCCTGCATAAATATAAATTTGAGGACTAAAGCTGTTTAAAGCTATACTACCATAATCAAGAGCGACGTTGTTTGAGTTGATAACCGCCAATTGAATAAAATCGATATTAATATTATTGTCTATAGTAATACTAGGGTTTTGAGTAATTGTATCAATATAAAAATATTGATTTGTATTTGGATCTATTCCTCCAAAAACCCAATTAAAAGAAACACTTTGGCCTCCATAAAATGAAGGATCAAAATCTGTAGTTAAATTTAACTGAGACTGAGAACAATCGTATTGCCCGCCGTTTATTGTAATATTAATAGCTTTGGATGATAAATTTAACAATATCAAATAAGACAAAAGACAGATGATTTTTTTCATGCTATAAGTTCAATGAGGTATTAAAACAATATTGTTTTGGTTTTGTTTTTTTATTTGAGTTTTTTCACGTTGTCCAATAATTTAAGTTGGATAGTCAAAAATCATTTCGATAATTAGACTTCATCAAAAGTAAAAACAGTTTTACTTTCTTTGGCACATCAATTGCAAAATAGATTGTCCAATTTAATAATTCGCTGAAAAACAAGAGTATTAAACAAAATCTTTTTATTACTTTGCTTGCAGGTGACATAATGACGTAAAAAAATGAGCTATTCAGACAATTTTGATATTGACATCAGGTTAAACAACCTAAATGAGGATGACGCAGAGTTAATTCCCCTATTGTCCAACGAAGAAGAAGATTTAATGAGTCAGGAAAAAGTACCTGATGTTCTTCCCATTCTTTCATTAAGAAACACCGTTTTATTTCCGGGTGTTGTTATTCCTATAACTGTAGGAAGAGACAAATCTATTAACCTGATAAAAGATGCCAACAAGGGCGATAAAATTATTGGTGTTGTTTCTCAAAAAGACGATAAAATAGAAGATCCCGTTTTTGATGAGTTAAATTCTATTGGCACAGTTGCTCACGTTTTAAAAATGCTAAGAATGCCTGATGGAAATACTACAGTAATTATCCAAGGAAAAAGAAGATTTAAGTTGATAGAGCAAGTGCAAAGTGAGCCTTATATAAAAGCAAAAGTAACCGCTATTTCTGATGCAAAACCAGATAAAGGCGACAAAGAATTTGAAGCATTAGTAAGCACTTTAAAAGATACTGCACTTAATATAATTCAAATTTCACCCAACATTCCTACTGAAGCATCATTTGCAATAAAAAATATAGAAAGCCCTTCTTTTTTAATAAACTTTATTTCTTCAAACATGAATGCTCCTGTTGAAGAAAAGCAAAAAATATTGGAGGTACTAAATATTACCGATAGGGCAAATTTGGTCTTGGCTCACCTCACAAAAGATTTACAAATGTTGGAATTGAAAAATCAAATTCAATCCAAAGTAAAAGTAGATTTAGACAAACAGCAACGTGATTATTTTTTGAGCCAGCAACTAAAAACAATTCAAGAGGAACTAGGCGGAAACCCTGCAGAGCAACAGTCGGAAGATTATGCAAACAGGGCAAAAGAAAAAAAATGGACCCAGCAAGTTGCCGAAACATTTAAAAAAGAGTTGGATAAATTACAACGCATGAACCCAAATTCTGCTGAGTATTCCGTTCAAACAAACTATATAGAAACTCTTTTGGATTTGCCGTGGAGCGAATATTCCGAAGATAATTTAGATTTAAAAAATGCCGAAAAAGTTTTAGATGCCGATCATTTTGGCCTGGAAAAAGTAAAAGAAAGAATCTTAGAATATTTGGCAGTAATAAAACTAAAAGGAAGCTTAAAATCTCCTATCTTATGCTTGTATGGCCCTCCGGGAATTGGTAAAACTTCTTTGGGAAAATCAATTGCAAAAGCATTGGGCAGAAACTTTGTAAGAATGAGTTTAGGCGGATTAAAAGACGAGTCGGAAGTTCGTGGACACCGCAAAACATACATTGGTGCCATGCCAGGTAGAATTATACAAAACATTAAAAAAGCAAAAACTTCTAACCCTGTTTTTATTTTAGATGAAATTGATAAAGTAGGAAATGATTTTCACGGCGACCCATCTTCTGCTCTACTAGAAGTTTTAGACCCTGAGCAAAACAATGCATTTTACGACAACTTTTTAGAAATGGATTACGACCTTTCTAAAGTGATGTTTATTGCCACTGCAAATTCTTTAAGCACCATTCAGCCTGCACTTAGAGACAGAATGGAAATTATTGACATCAGTGGATATTCATTAGAAGAAAAAGTAGAAATTGCCAAAATACATTTGGTACCAAAACAACTAGAAGATCATGGCTTAAAGCCTAAAAAACTTGTTTTTTCTAACGAAGTATTAGCAAAAATTATCGAAAGTTATACCAGAGAATCTGGTGTGAGGGGTTTAGAAAAACAAATTGCAAAGGTTGTGCGAAACAAAGCTAGACATTTGGCAATGAACGAAAAAATAGTTCCCAAAATAACGTTAGAGGATGTACGCAAAATTATGGGCCCTGAATATTTCCAAAAAGATTCTTTCACCAACAATGATGTGGCAGGAGTAGTTACAGGTTTGGCGTGGACACCATTTGGAGGAGATATTTTATTTATTGAAGCAGGTTTGAGCAAAGGA
>CAIMMJ010000263.1 GCA_903842515.1 uncultured Bacteroidota bacterium
CTCCGCCGCGGCGGACGTCGGAATTATTTTTACTTGCAAAATTGCGACCCAAAGGGTGATTTCCCTCCTAAAGTCGGGAACTTCCCTTTGGGTACCCCGCATTTTGCTGCACAAAAATAACCAGATAAAATGATGCCTTAAAACGCTCCGAAAAAATGCCATATTTTTAATAATTTGGGCAGAAAAACGATAGATTAAAATCGTATATCTTCGTCCAAGTCAACTAATTTTATTGAGCTTAAGAGAATTTGGGTATTAATTATTTACTAAGAAAACTCTAAATCCTTAATCTTTGGCAATTTTTTGTAGGCTATGCCAACTACAAGCAGTGTTATTGTTGCCCCAAAAACCACCGAAGGCACCAGTCCCATAAATCTTGCGGCTGTGCCAGACTCAAAAGCACCAATTTCATTAGAACTGCCAATAAATATTTTACTTACAGATTCAACTCTGCCTCTCATTTCTTCGGGTGCATACAGCTGAACAATTGTGCTACGCACTACTACGCTTACTTCATCAAATACTCCGCTAAACATTAAACACACAAACGATAAAATATAATTGGTAGACAAAGCAAATCCAATAATACAAATGCCAAACATTGCAATAGAAAATAGCATTTTTAGTCCGGCTCTTTTCTTAACCGGATTTCCCACCAGGAAAAACGATGTGCTTATAGCTCCTATGGCAGGAGCAGCTTGCAAAAAACCTAGTCCCTGCGGACCACAATCTAAAATTTTATCTGCAAAAGCAGGCAACAGAGCTATTGCTCCGCCAAACAAAACGGCAAACATATCAAGAGCAAAAGCACCCACTAATTCTTGAGTTTTAAAAACAAATTTTAAACCTTGTTTTATTTTATCAAAAATTCCCTCAGCATTATTTATTTTATTTACTGGCCTTGGTTTTATGCTCAAAAAAAACAAAATAGAAATACTTGCAAATACAATAACAATTAGTAAGGCTGGCAACATTCCGAAAAAACCGTAAACTAAACCACCAACGGCTGGCCCAATAACTACGCTTAGTCCAAAGGACAAACTATTCCATACTGAGGAATAAATGTATAATTCTTTGGGAACCAATTGTGCTGCAAATGCCCCGTGCGAAGGTGCATAAAAACCTCTTACGATTCCGGTAATAAATATAATAAAATAGATGGGTAAAATTCCAAAGTTACTATAGAAAAAATCTAAGTTAATGTATATAAATAACAAGGCTAAGCAACACAATAAATATCCAATTGAACAGAGCACAATAATTTTTTTTCTTGAAAAATTATCTGCAGTTACGCCTGCGAATATTGCAGTTATTAAAAAAGGAACAGCTTCCGAAATTCCCAATAATCCCAAAGAAAATTCATTTTTTGTTTTTGAGAACACCAGCCAAGAAACAAGCACAGCAAGGCTTCTTGTTGCAAAGGTTAAACAAAACCTTCCACAAATAAAGTTTCTGTAATCTTTTATTTTTAAAACTCGGGTATCAGGTCTAAAAAGTGCCAGGCAATTGCGATTTAAAAATCAAAACCAAAATAGGTATTTTTTACTTCTTCGTACTTTTCTTTATCAAACATAAAGAGTTGGGCTTGTTTATGGGGCACTCCCTTTTGTTTTTCAATTAAAGGAATAAGTATTTTTTTGTTTAAAATTTTTCTTCTAAAATTTCTTTTATCTAGCTCATTACCTAGAATTATTTCATACAATTTTTGAAGCTGA
Source organism: uncultured Bacteroidota bacterium (assembly GCA_903842515.1). Lineage (GTDB taxonomy): Bacteria > Bacteroidota > Bacteroidia > UBA4408 > UBA4408 > CAIMMJ01. The sequence goes on from CAIMMJ010000263.1 coordinate 1,716, forward strand.
CCTAAAGTAAATTTCTCTGGCAACAACTCAAAACCCAATGGTTGAGATTGGAGTCTAGATTTAAGTGTTTCAAAGGCTTTATTTACTATGTGATTGTGGTCGAAAGCCAATGCAGGAATAGTTGTTATTGGATACCATTCTGCTTTTTTGGCAAACGAAGCTGCTGTTGGGGAATAGGCATCTAATTTTACCAACGAATAATATGCTACGGTAATAACTCTTGCACTAGGTTCTTCTCTAATAGATTTTAGCCATTCTGTATCTTGTTTTCTTTTTACTCTTTCGGGGTCTCCAAAGGCATAAAATTGTTCGAGGTAAATATTGGTTAATCCGGTAAGTTCATACAACACCCTTTTTGCAGATTGGTCTAAGTTTTCGTCGTCGCTAATTAAATTTCCGGGTAAAGAAAAATTACGAATAGATAATCCACCTTCTACACTTAAATTTTCTCTTTCTATTAACAGTACCTTAAGTTCGTCAAAATCAAAACCAAAAATCACACAATCTACAGAAACGTGAGGGTTTAGCTTTGATTTATTTTTATCAATATTTGAATACGGCATTTTTTAATTTGGTTTTTAGTTTACAAATAAACTAAAATTATAAGTTTATTTTTTAGTGTCCGGCACTTTTTTTTCAAAGAAATATAATTCTCCACAAACTCTAATTTTACTTTCCTCAATAAAAATATTTACATCGTCAATTTTTGAATCAATAACTTTAATTGTGCCATTGGGTAGTGCTAATTTCATTTCTTTTGCAGCAGTGGCAGGGCCATCAAAAACAAATCCTTGTTTAAAGTAATCTGCTAACTGA
>CAIMMJ010000264.1 GCA_903842515.1 uncultured Bacteroidota bacterium
ATTAATAATATAATTACAGAAATGATTCATTATTCTGAAGAACTTCCTAAAACAAATTTTTCTGACTATATATCAGAAAAATTAGGATACGATTACACATATTTATCTAATGTTTTTACCGAAGTAAAAGGAATGACAATTCAACATTTTATAATATTAAATAAAATAGAAAGGGCTAAAGAACTTCTGCTATACAATGAAATGAATTTAACTGAAATTTCTTATGCATTGCATTACAGTAGCGTTGCACACTTGTCTAATCAATTTAAAAAAATTACAGGTTTGTCTCCCACATTTTTTAGAAAGCTAAAGTTAAAAAGAAGTACTACTCTAGAAAATGTGTGATTTTTGTAACTAAATAATATTTTTTTGTAAAAGTTTAATTTCTAATAACATTCACCTTTGTATTATAATTTAATAGTAACAATTTAATACAAAAAAAATGTCAAAATCAAGTCCAGTAAAAGTTGCTGAAGCAAAAGCTTCGCCAGCAGAAAAACAAAAATCAATTGACAATCACAAAAAGGCGGCTACTCATTTTGAAGCTGCTGCAAAAAATCATTTAGATGCCTCCAAGCATCACGAGGCTGATGACCATCATAAGGCTGCTTCTAGTTTAATTGCAGCAAATGGCCATCAGATTTCTGCCAGGGAAATTCAAAAACAAGAACTTGTAAGTCATGCCAAAAAGGCTATGCCTAAAATGTAGTTTTAATTTGAATTTTTATTGCAAAAACACCATGAGAAATTATGGTGTTTTTTTTAATCTGTGATTTATGTAATCATTAATTATTTAGATGTAAATTATTTGGCATTTATGTTTTGACCTTTGCTCAAAATAAATAAACTAAAAGTGTTAAAATGGAAAGTCCTGAATTAGAAAAAGCTAAAATATTTATTTTAGTAGAAATAATTGAATATGTACCTAATTCTGTATTAATAAAAACTATTATAAAAAAAACTACAGGAAATGTTAGTGCAGTTTCGTTTGATACAGGCGAGGCATTGGCAGTTAAAATTTCTCCTTTCGATACATTTATTCAAATTATTGAAGGCAAAGCAGAAATAATAATTGACGATAAAACAACAATTTTAAAAACAGGTGAAGCAATAATTATTCCTGCTCATTCTAAAAATACAATTATTGCAAACGAAAGATTTAAAATGCTTTCTACAGTAATAAAAAGTGGATACGAAGATTTGATATAAGTTAAAATGTATTTCTAAATAAAAATATTAAAATGATTGAGGTAAAAAACGAAGGCATTGTGTTAAGCAAAAGAGATTTTGGTTTTGAAGCCGAAGGTGTATTAAATCCAGCTGTGATTAAAGACGAAAATGGCATTCATATTTTCTATAGAGCAGTAGCAAGCGGAAATTATTCAACAATTGGTTACTGTAAATTTAGTGATCCTTTTACATTGGAAAGTCGCTTAGACTATCCACTATTGGTGCCTCAAAATGATTTTGATTCAAATGGAATAGAAGACCCACGGATAGTAAAAATTGATAATTTATATTATTTAACCTATACGGGATACGATGGCGTAAATGCACTTGGAGCATTATCTGTTTCTAAAGATTTAGTAAAGTTTGAGAGATACGGTATCATAGTTCCCAAAATAACATTTGATCATTTTGGTCATTTAGCTAATTCAAAAAACGAAGTAGCACGAAAGTATTATCGCTACAACATTCACGGAGGCAGCTACCAAAAAAATGGAAAGCAGATGTTGGTATGGGATAAAAATGTTATTTTTTTTCCAAGAAGAATTAACGGAAAATTATATTTTTTACATAGAATTCGGCCAGATATCCAACTGGTATGTATTAATGATTTAAAAGATTTAACTCTTGATTTTTGGCAAAAATATTTAATATGTTTTGAAGAACATATCTTATTAACTGCAAAGCATAAATTTGAAATTAGCTACATTGGAGGAGGTTGTCCGCCTATTGAAACAGAATTAGGATGGCTATTAATTTATCATGCCGTACATGATACCATAGACGGATATGTATATTCTGCATGTGCCGCTTTATTAGATTTAGAAAATCCACACAAAGAAATTGCTCGATTACCTTATCCATTGTTTAAACCTCAAAAGGAATGGGAATTAAACGGTGTAGTTAATAATGTATGCTTCCCAACTGGAGCAATTACTCAGGATGATACACTGTATATTTATTATGGTGCAGCCGATGAGCAAATTGCAATGGTTTCTGTGAGTTTATCGCTCTTATTAAAAGAATTAATTTCAAATAAATAAAACTATGAAAACACTACAAAATGCTATCGATACATTAGTATTATCAAAAAAGTTTCCACCAACTGTTTTTAGAAAAAAATATACTATTCCTTTTGCAAAGCAAGTAGAAACCAATGAAGTATTAATTATTAGTTCATTTCCACCCAGAGAATGCGGAATTGCAAATTATACCAAAGATCTAGTGAACTCTTTAGAAATAAAATTTACAAACACAATTAACATCACTGTTTGTCCTTTAGAATCTAATTCAGAACAACACAATTACAATCAAGAAATTTGCGAGCCATTAAATGTTGACGATGTTATTTCATTTCAAAATACACTGGATTTTATTAATACAAAAAGCAATACATCATTAGTAATTATTCAACACGAATTTGGATTTTTTAATGGAAGAGAAGATATATTTTTTAATTTTATTAGCTCTATAGTTAAGCCTGTAATTATTGTATTTCATACTGTTTTACCGCTTCCAAGTTTGAAATTAAAAATAGATATTCAAAAAATATCAGATTTCTGTGAATCTATAATTGTGATGACAAAAACATCTGCTACTATTTTAATTAAAGAATATGAAATTAGCGAAGATAAAATTGCGGTTATACCGCATGGAACCCACCTGGTAAATCGCACCGATAAAATTAAATTAAAGAAAAAATATTTGTTGAATAATAAACTCGTTCTTTCAACATTTGGATTAATTAGCTCTGGCAAAAGTATTGAAACAACATTGTATGCTTTGCCTAGAATAATAGAAAAAAATCCTAATGTTATGTTTTTAATCATTGGCATAACACATCCAACTGTTGTAAAAAATGAAGCTGAAAAATACAGGGTTTTTTTAAGTGAGATTGTTGCGGAATTGAAACTAGAGCAACATGTAAAATTTATTAATAAATATTTGCCTTTATGGGAATTGCTGGAGTATTTGCAGCTTTCAGATGTTTATTTGTTTACTTCAAAAGATCCTAATCAGGCGGTAAGTGGAACATTTTCTTACGCCATAAGTTGCGGTTGCCCGGTAGTTTCAACTCCTATCCCACATGCTAAAGAGGTAATAAAAAATGACAACGGCATAATTTTTAATTTCGAAAATTCCGAAGAATTGGCAAGCGCTGTTATTAGATTATTGAACGATGAAAATTTAAGAAAAAATATAAGTTCAAATTCTTTGCACAGCATGGCTTCTACTGCATGGGAAAATTCGGCAATAGCACATGCTTTGCTGTTTAATAAATTTTTTACAAAAAACAACACGCTCGAATATCGATTACCTAAAATTGATTTAAGCCACTTAGATAGACTAACTACTGATTTTGGAATAATTCAGTTCTCAAAAATTAATCAGCCAGATATAACTAGTGGCTATACGCTAGACGATAATGCAAGAGCTTTATTAACAGTTGCTGCACATTTTAAATTAACAAATGAAGAGGCTGATTTAGCAAGAATAAAAATCTACTTAAACTTTTTAGATTTTTGTTTGCAAGAAGATGGAACCATGCTAAATTATGTGGATGAAGATTATTTGTTTACTCCACAAAATTATTTAACCAATTTAGAAGATTCAAACGGAAGAGCAATTTGGTCATTAGGGTATCTACTTTCTATAAGTAATATTTTACCATCTTATATAATTGAAATTGCCGAAAATATTTTTGAAAGAGTAATTTCAAACTTTAGTAAAAATCATTCTTCAAGAGCTATGGCTTTTGCTATTAAAGGATTGTATTTAAAAGATTCAAATACGAAAGAATTTAAGAACAACGATTTAATTGTTCAACTTTCCAATAGATTGGTACAAATGTATAAGCACGAGTCAAAAGAAAATTGGAATTGGTTTGAAAGTTATTTGACCTATGCAAATAGCATATTGCCGGAAGCACTTTTGTGTGCTTGGCAAGTAACTAATGATAAAATATATTTGGATATTGCAAAAGATTCGTTTGATTTTTTAGTTTCAAAAATATTTATTGGAGATGAAATCAAAGTAATTTCAAATAAAAATTGGATGTCTTTGGATACTGAGTTTAACTTTAATTCTTGTAATTTAAAAAAACACGGAGGAGAACAACCCATTGATGTAGCGTACACAATTTTTGCATTAGAAAAATTTTATGAAGTATTTAAAAATGAAGAATATTTTAGAAAAATAAATATTGCATTTAGTTGGTTTTTGGGGAATAATCATTTGCACCAAATTGTTTATAATCCTTGCACAGCAGGATGCTACGATGGTGTTGAGGAAGAAAACGTAAATTTAAATCAAGGATCAGAATCTACTGTTAGTTATTTATTGGCAAGAATTAAACTGGAAAAATTAATAAGAGAGAGAACTAAAAAAATTAATTACAAAGATTTTAACTTGAATTCTATTTTGTTGTAGTTTTATAGTCTTAAAAACTATTTCATTTCTTGACAAAAATTAGTAATAGATTCATCTTTATTTTGTTGATATTTTTTACAAGTTTGTTTGTGTTAAATGCTTGTAATAATAGTTCTACAAAAAAGAAAGTTGTACATATTAATTCTAGTAGTTTAAAAAACGATTTCTATTTTTTGGATTCATTGCACCTACAAAATGCATTAGCTAAAAACACATCTAATGCAGATTTAAAAAAGTTGGTAACAGATTTTTATGTAAAAAGAGACTTTGAATTTGTTTGGATCAACAGCACCGGTATTAATGAATTTGGAAAAAACTTATTTAATATGCTAAATAATCAATTGCCAATTTTAAATTCAGATACTCTTTTACTTAGTAGGATTTCAACTGGTAAATTTCAAAAGTTATTCTATTCTTTTTTAGATAAATCCCAAGTTAAAAACGATAGCTTGGCAGTTAATTTAGAAATTTTATTAACGGTTAAATTTTACGAATATGCCCAAATAAATTGGCAAGGTGTTTCGGAAGTTCAATCAGAAAAGGTAGAATGGTTTATTAAAAGAAAGAAGATAAAATATCAAATGCTTCTGGACTCTTTATTAAGTTTAAATCCATCAAAACTATCAACTTTTACACCAGTATATAAACAGCATTCATTGCTTAAGGAATTTCTTTTTCGTTATCAAAAAATAAAAGATTTGTATGGAAGTTCCAATTTTGATTCCAGCTTAATTCAACTGCAATTAGGCGATCAATCACCCTATTTAAAATCAATAAAAAAACAACTTTATTTAGTGAAGGATCTACCATCAATTGATACTAGCAACACTTTTAACGCTAACTTAATGCTGGCAATAAAACAGTTTCAATTAAGAAATGGTTTAAAAGAAACTGGCATAATCTCATCAGAACTAATTGATAAACTAAATACTCCAATAGAAGAATTAATCATTAAAATTTTAATTAACATGGAACGCTGTAAGTGGGTTCCAGTTGAGTTAAATTCCGATTATATAGTGGTTAATATTCCAGCTTTTAAAATGTATGTGTATCAAAAGGGTAAATTTCTTTGGAAATGTAATGTAATAGTTGGTAGGTCAAATGTAACAAGCAATACAATTATTTTTAATGATACACTAGAAACGATAGTTTTTAATCCCTATTGGAATATTCCTAAAAATATTCTGGTAAAAGAAATACTTCCTCAATTAAAAAAAAATAGAAATTATTTAATCAAACATAATTTAGAAATTGTTACCAATGCTGGATTACATGTATCGGAATCTGCTCTAAATTTTAATAAATACACCACTAATTTTCCATATATAATTAGACAAAAACCAGGGCCAAATAATTCTTTGGGATTAATTAAATTTTTATTCCCCAATAATTATGATATTTATTTGCACGATACACCTCAAAAATATTTGTTTGATCAATCTAATCCTGCTTTTAGTCACGGATGCATTAGAATTCAAGAACCAGTTAAGCTCGCTAATTTTTTATTAAGAGACGAAACAAATTTCAGTGATAAAAAAGTACAAGCATTAATCAATCAAAAACATGAAAAACACATTCGCCTAAAAAATAAAGTGCCAATTTTTATCGCCTATTTTACTGCTTGGGTTGATAAAAATGGTAAGCTAAATTTTAGAGATGACATTTATAAGCACGATCAAAAGATGAAAATGTTGTTGTTTGAGAATTAAATTGTTTTTTGTAAGTGTGATTTATGTAACAAATCATAAGCAACGTATAACATTTTTAGTTTTAATATGATTATTTTTGAAAATTGGAATCTAACAATTAGAATTTTTTTACTTGAACATTTTCTATTTACTTTTAATTTAATGATATGTGTTTTTCTGCTACTGCAAGTTTTACTGCTGCCACTGTTCTGTCTACAATAGGAGTAATTTCTATAAAAAAAACCAATAATATAAAGCAAGTTCCATTTGCTTGTATTCCTTTAATTTTTGCTATGCAGCAATTGTCTGAAGGCTTTTTATGGTTGAATCTAATTCCTGAGGGAGATAAAACTATTGCAAATGTGGCAACGTATGGTTTTATTTTTTTTGCACAAATATTTTGGCCCATTTGGGTTCCCTATTCAATATTTCTTCTCGAGAAAAATAGAAGACAAAAAGGAATTTTTAAAATTTTAGTAGCTGCTGGTATTGCGGTTTCAATTTACCTAACATATTGTTTATTGGCGATAGGTGTGGAGGCAAAAATCACAGCATATCATATTGCATATATTCAAAAATATCCTTTAGCTTTAAAGGCTTTTGTTATTGCATTTTATGCCATGTCCACAGTGGTGCCCATGTTTGTTTCTAGCATAAAATACATGTGGATTTTAGGATTAGCTGTTTTGCTGTCTTACCTAATTTCGGTTTATTTTTATCACCAAAACTCACTTTCTGTTTGGTGTTTCTTTTCTTCAATAATTAGTATAGGAATATATTTAATTATAAGGCAAATTTCAAATAATGCCAAAGAATAACACAAACGTTTAATTAGTAAATAGGAAGTTATTTTTTACCATTTGTTGCAAGTTTGCTAAGTATTTTATTTATAACTCTATTTGTTGAATCAAGAGAGATATGTGGGTTTTATAAACCCTCTGTTTTTTTGTTTGATTAAAAAAAATAAAAAATAGAATTAAGAAGGACATCCAAAGAATACGAATAGAAAATCACTAAAATTAGTTTCGTTTTGTGTGATTTATGTAACAATTTCAC
>CAIMMJ010000265.1 GCA_903842515.1 uncultured Bacteroidota bacterium
ATTTATAAGTTAGATTGTGTAGTAATACCTACCAACAGAAATATTTCTAGAACAGACAAAGAAGATTTAGTTTACAAAACAAAGCGAGAAAAATACAATGCAGTAATTAATCAAATATCTGAAGAAACTGCCAAAGGAAGACCAATTCTTGTAGGAACTACCTCCGTAGAAATTTCGGAGTTGTTGAGCAAAATGCTTAAAATGAGAAATATTCCTCACAACGTACTAAATGCAAAACTCCATCAAAAAGAGGCCGACATTGTGGCAATGGCAGGTTTATCTGGAACAGTAACTATTGCAACAAACATGGCCGGTAGAGGAACAGATATTAAGCTTGGGCCAAATGTTAAGGATGCAGGAGGATTAGCAATTATTGGCACAGAAAGACACGATTCTAGAAGGGTAGACAGGCAATTAAGAGGTAGAGCCGGCCGTCAAGGAGACCCGGGTTCATCGCAGTTTTTTGTTTCGCTAGAAGATGAATTAATGCGATTGTTTGGTAGCGACAGAATTGCCGGATTGATGGATAGATTAGGCATTGAAGAAGGAGAAGTAATTCAACATTCAATGATTACAAAATCAATTGAACGTGCTCAGAAAAAAGTAGAGGAGAATAATTTTGCCACCCGTAAGCGATTGTTAGAATACGACGATGTAATGAATTCTCAGAGAGAAGTTATTTACACACGTCGCCGTCATGCATTGTATGGCGATAGATTAGCAGTTGATATTTCTAACGCTTTTTACGATTCCGTTGAATCAATGGTAACAGAGTTTCAAGACAATAAAAACTACGAAGGTTTTTCATTAGAAATGATAAAAATGTTTTCTATTGAATGTCCAATTCCCGAAGAAAAGTTCTTTAAAACAAACAAAGAAGATTTGGTGAATTTGCTATTTGATGCAGTTCAAAATCACTACCATCAAAAAAATAATCATTTGGCAGAATTAGCTTTTCCTGCCATAAAAAATGTTTACGAAAACCAAGCACATCTCTACGAAAATATCGTTTTCCCTATTACCGACGGATTAAAAACTATGCAAGTAGTTATTAATTTAAAGAAAGCCTTTGATGGAAAAGGTCAGGAGTTAATTTCTGGAATAGAAAAAGGCGTGGTATTAAATATTATTGACGATTACTGGAAAGAACACTTACGAGAAATGGACGAGTTAAAACAGTCGGTTCAAAATGCAGTTTACGAGCAAAAAGACCCCTTGTTGGTGTATAAATTTGAATCCTTTAATTTGTTTAAAAACATGGTAGATGCCATGAACAAAGAAATAGCATCATTTTTAATAAAAGCATTTTTGCCACAAGAAAGCCAAAAAGAAGTAAAAACAGTAAAAGCACCGGAGAAAACAGACTTAAGCAAGGTAAAAATTAGCAGAACCGATAATATTTCATCAACAGGAGGTGGCACTCCAAATTATACCAGTAGCGATGGGGGAGAAGAAGAAAAGCAGAAGTTACAGCCCATTAGAGCAGAAAAAACTGTGGGAAGAAATGATCCATGCCCTTGCGGAAG
>CAIMMJ010000266.1 GCA_903842515.1 uncultured Bacteroidota bacterium
AAACACTCTCTACCGGCATTGGATAAAGATTAAAATTGATGGGTTCATTAAACTCATTAATTTTAGCAGCTGTACTGAGTGGAGTAATCTCTTGACTTGCAGTATAAACATAATCACCAGAGTTTGAATTGTTGTTGTTTCCAGCAACACCTGCAGCATAAAAAGTTATTGAAGAGTTTGCAGGAATTGTAGTGGGTGAGGTCCACGTAAATGTAAACGTTTTGGAGTTTGAAGTTAAGCCACCGTTTGGTAAATGAACGATGTTTTGTCTTGAAAAACCACTTACGGTAGCAAATTTTATTTGAGTATCATTTCCGGGTGTTAATGCACCAATAGTCTCAAAATCACTACCTGATGTATTGTTTAATGCTTCAAAGCCAAGCCCAAAAATTACCATGTTGGGTTTTTGAACTGTAACGTTTATTGTATATACGGTATTAGGTTCGTAATTCCAATTTGGCATATTATCGCAAGTAATTGTAATGCTTCCATCGCCAGAGTTTAAGGCAAATGAACTGTGGCAGCTTGTTGTGCAAGGATTTGATCCCGGCGAGCCAGTTCTCCCTGCTCTACCATTATCATTAAGAATGCCAGCAAAACATGTTAAAAAAATAACAGTGCAAAAAAGGCAAGTTAAAAGTCTTGTTTTTATTTTTTTCATCTCAAAAGTATTAGCTCTAAAAAAATTGGAACGAATTATTAATTTATTTTCAGTTTTTAAACATCGTTATTTCACACAATTAGTAATCACCCAATTTAAACAAAAAATTAAAGAATCTTTTTTATTTCATGAAGTTTTAAAAGAGCTTCAACAGGTGTTAGAGTGTTAACATCTAAATTAGAAAGTTGTTCTCTAATTTGACTTAAAACAGGGTCGTCTAACTGAAAAAAACTGAGTTGTAAATCATTAATTTTTTTATCGTGCTTTTTGTGGGAGTCTTTTTTTGTTCGAGTTTGCTCTAAAGTTTTTAAAATTTCTTCAGCTCTTTTTATCAATCCAATTGGCATTCCAGCCATTTTTGCTACATGAATTCCAAAACTATGTTCGCTTCCTCCAGGAATTAATTTTCTTAAAAACACCACACTGTTTTTTGTTTCTTTTACTGCAACTGTAAAATTTTTAATTCTACTAAAACTCTCTGCCATTTCATTTAGCTCGTGGTAATGAGTAGCAAACAAGGTTCTACACTGAGAGCCAATTGTTTCGTGCAAGTGTTCGGCAATGGCCCATGCTATAGAAATACCATCATAAGTGCTGGTACCTCTTCCAATTTCATCTAACAAAACTAAACTACGTGGGCTTACGTTATTTAAAATACTTGCTGTTTCGTTCATCTCCACCATAAAAGTAGATTCGCCACTAGAAATATTATCTGATGCTCCAACTCTGGTAAATATTTTATCCACTAAACCAATTTCTGCTTGTGCAGCAGGCACAAAACTTCCGCATTGAGCTAGAATTACAATTAGGGCAGTTTGTCTTAATAAAGCAGATTTTCCAGACATGTTAGGCCCCGTAATCATAATTATTTGCTGAGTAGAATTATCAATAAAAATATCGTTACTTATAAAACTTTCTCCCGGGGGCATCAACTGCTCAATTACAGGATGTCTTCCTGCTCTTATATTTAAGTTGTTTTCTTGGCTCAAATGAGGTTTAACATAACCGTAATGCTTTGCATTATTTGAGAAACAAAGCAAACAATCTAACATAGAAATAACGCCAGCATTGGTTTGAATTGGACCAATATAGGTCATTAAGTCTTCTATTAAATTGTTGTAAAGACTCAACTCCAATCCTTGAATAGTAGACTCGGCATTTAATATTTTTTCTTCGTATTCTTTTAATTCTTCTGTTATATATCTTTCAGCATTTGCTAGAGTTTGCTTTCGAATCCAGGTTTCAGGTACTTTGCTTTTATAGGAATTAGTTACTTCTAGAAAATAACCAAATACGCTATTAAAAGAAATTTTTAAATTGGTAATTCCCGTTGCTTCAATTTCTCTTTTTTGAATTTGTAGCAAGTAGTCTTTGCCCTTGCTCATTATCTCCCTTATTTCATCTAACTGAGCAGAAACACCGGAAGCTATTACGTCTCCTTTAGTAACAACTGCAGGGGGATCTTCCTTGATTTCTTTATCAATTCTATTGGCAATGTATTCGCAAGGATTTAATTGTTCAATACATCTAACGATATACGGATGTACGCAGTGTGGTTTAAAATCTATTTTTAATTTTGCAATATTATTTAAAGTAATTTTAATTTGATTAATTTCTCTAGGGCCTATTTTACCCATTGCTGTTTTTGAAATTAATCTTTCTAAATCTCCACATTGTTTAAGTGTGTTTGATAAACTGAGAGAAAGTTCAGGATTGTCTAAAAAAAACTGAACCCACATCAAACGTTCCTCTATGGGTTTAATGTCTTTTAATGGCATAATTAACCATCGCCTCATTAATCTGCTGCCCATTGGAGTAATTGTATTGTCAATTACTGATAAAAGTGTTTTAGCATTTTCTTGCGAAGACGATATCAATTCTAGATTTCTAATAGTAAACTTGTCTAGCCAAACATATTTATCTTCTTCTATTCTATTTAGTTTGGTGATGTGTTTTACTTTGTCGTGTGCAGTTTCGTTTAAGTAGTGTAGTGCAACACCTGCTGCAATTTTTCCCAGTGAATAATCTTCAACTCCAAATCCTTTTAACGATAAAGTTTGAAAATGCTTTAATAAAATTTCTTTGGAATAATCGTCTGCAAAAATCCAGTCGTCAAGAGCATAAGTATAGGAAGAATCGCTGTTGATGGTAGACAATAAATTTTTTTGCGATTTAGAAAATAATATTTCGTTGGGTTTAAAAACTTTTAAAAGATTAGAAATATACTTTACTTTTCCCTCAGCCAAATAAAACTCGCCTGTTGATACATCCAGAAATGAAATGCCAGCAAAATCATTTTGTAAATTAGTACTACTTGACTTTTGAAAATATACAGCACATAAATAATTATTACTAGATAAATCTATGGTTTTATCATTGTACGAAACCCCTGGAGTTACTAATTCTGTAACACCTCTTTTTACAATTGTTTTTGTAAGTTTTGGATCTTCTAATTGATCACAAATTGCAACTCTGTTTCCTGCTCTAACAAGCTTTGGTAAATAGGTGTCTAGAGAATGGTGTGGAAAACCAGCAAGTTCTATGAAACTGGCACTGCCGTTATTTCTTTTAGTTAAGACAATACCTAAAATTCCTGAAACTTTTATGGCATCTGTTCCAAATGTTTCGTAAAAATCTCCTACTCTAAAAAGCAATAATGCATCCGGATATTTAGCTTTAATTGTATTGTATTGTTTCATCAAAGGCGTTTCTTGTTTGCCTTCGGAAATGCTATCCTCGTTAACTACATTTTTAGTTTTTTTTGCCATTTAAACCTCGCTACAAATTTTCTTTTACTTTTTTCATAAAGGTTGAGCAGTAAACAAAATCATTAATTTCTTTATTGTCTGTTTTTAAAATTTCTCCCGAATTTCCTTTCCACCACAATTCACCTTTAAAAATAAAATTTATATAATCACCAATTTCAATCACAGAATTCATGTCGTGAGTAATTACAATGGTAGTCATATTAAACTCCTCTGTAATTTCTTTGATTAAATTATCAATTAGAATGGAAGTTTTTGGATCTAAACCGGAATTTGGTTCGTCACAAAATAAATACTTTGGATTCATTGCAATTGCTCTGGCAATTCCAACTCTTTTTTTCATGCCCCCACTAAGTTCTGCAGGAAACAATTTGTTTACGTTTACCAAGTTTACTCTATTTAAGCAAACATTTGCTCTTTCAGTTTTTTCTTGTTCACTCATATTTGTAAACATGGATAATGGAAAAACTATATTTTGCTCAACAGTCATAGAATCAAACAAAGCTCCACCTTGAAATAACATGCCAATTTGTTTTCTAATTTCTCTTTTATCATCGAAGTTTAATCCAATAAAATTATTTCCATCGTAAATTACTTTACCAGAGTCTGGCTCCATAAGCCCTACCATCAATTTAGAAAGCACCGTTTTTCCACTGCCACTTTCACCAATTATAATGTTAACTTTTCCTTTAATAAAATCAATGCTGATGTCTTTTATAATTTGTTTTTCTCCAAATGCTTTGGATAGATTTTGCACTTGAATCATGACAATAAAATTTGTGTTATAATTACATTAAACAGTAATATTAAAATGCTAGAATAGACAACCGCTTTTGTAGAAGAACGACCTACTTCTAGAGCTCCTCCATTGGTAAAATAGCCATGATAGGCAGAAACTGATGTAATTATAAAAGAGAAGATATAGGTTTTAACCAATGCATAAACAATGTTGTATGGCCTAAAATCGTATGTAATTCCATAAATATATTCATACGGAGTAACCGCTCCTGCTGCCACACCAACAACGTATCCTCCAAACAATCCCAAAAACATAGACAAAACTATTAGCAAAGGAAACATGGTTACAGCAGCTAGTATTTTAGGTGCAATTAAATATCCACTTGAATTAATTCCCATAATTTCTAAAGCATCAATTTGTTCTGTAACTCTCATAGTGCCTATTTCACTGGCAATATTTGATCCTACTTTACCTGCTAAAATTAGGCAAACAACGGTGGGTGAAAATTCAAGTGTAATAATATCACGTGTTGAAACTCCAACCGCATAGAGTGGAATCCAAGGGCTCTCGAATCCGAATGCAGACTGTATGCAAATTACAGCGCCCATAAAAATAGAAATTATAGACACAATTCCCAAGGAACCAATACCCAGGCTGTCCATTTGCAGCACATATTGTTTCCAATAGATTGAAAATTTTTCGGGACGTTTAAATGTTCTTTTTATTAATAAATAATAACGCCCAAAATGATAAAGCCAATTCATAAAATTATTTGCTGTAAATTTAGTTTATTTAGCAGTGATTTAATTTTTTTGAAACATTTTTTAATGAAAAGTATAGAATATAAAATTGGGGTCTCATTTTTATTTATTTTGTTTTTTACAATTACTTCAAAAAGTCAAACAATTACTAAAAACAAAGAGAGGTTTAAAGCTGAAAGCAAAAAGGACTCTCCCCTATTAAAGGCTATAATTAGTGCAAATTACGATAGCTTATTACCTGTATCTAAAAATACTGCTGAATATGAACTACAGATAATTTATACGCAGATAGATAGAGACAAAAGCAACAATGCAGTTTTTACAACACATTATATAGGGCAAGAACATCCAAAATATTTTTATCCTGCAAGTTTAGTTAAACTCCCGATTTGTGCCTTGGTTCTCGAAAATTTGAATGAGTTAACCATTCCTGAGTTGAATAAAGAAAGTTATATGTTCACAGACAGTGCCTTAAAGTGTCTTAGAGGTATTTACAAAGATTCCACTGCAGTTTCAGGTTATCCAAGTGTTGGAAATTATATAAAAAAAATGTTATTGGTAAGTGATAATAGCAGTTATAGCCGGATATACGAGTTTTTAGGTGTAGATTATATTCATGAAAAATTAGCGAATAAAAATTTACAAAATGTATTTATTGTAAATAAATTTGATGGATTTTGTAGTGCAGACGATCATAAGCAAAGGCTTCCGGTAGTTTTTACCAACACAAGATTTGATACATTGTTTTTTCAGAAACCGTATAAAAGTATAGCCAGCTATAAAAATCCAAGAGGTAAAGTTCTTAAAGGCAAAAAGCAAATGACAAATAGTGGCAGAATTATAGCAAAGCCTAAAGATTTTAGTAGCTCTAACTATTTGAGTTTAGAAGACATTGATTGTATTTTAAAAAGAATTTACTTCCCTCAGAATTTTAGTAAGCAGGAGAGATTTAACCTATCAGAAGAAGATTATTCTTTTTTAAAAAAATACATGGGAATGAAGCCTAGAGAATCTGTTTCGCCAAAATACAATGATAGTTTGTATGAAGATAGTTACAAAAAGTATTTGATCTACGGAAACTACCACAAAAGAATAGAGAACGACAGTATTAGAATTTTTAATATTGTTGGTTTGTCCTACGGCACAATAGCAGATTGTGCTTATGTTGTAAATAAAGAATTGGGTATTGAGTTTTTTCTTTCCGCCGTTTTGTATGTAAACAAAAATGGAATAATGAACGATGGAAAGTACGAATATAAAAAGATAGGTTTCCCTTTTTTGAGCAACTTAGGCAAGGCCATATATGGGTTTGAATACACTAGAAAAAAAGAAAATAAGCCAGATTTTAGAGAACTAGATTTTGATTTTTCTACACCTTGATTTTGATCTATAATTTTTTTCTAAAAATTGTTTTTGATTAATTCTGCAACAGTTGCAAGTTCATTGGCACTAGGTTTTAATTTTGGCCTTTCAAAGTTTATATCGCTAACCGAGTTTAGAGGCACTAAATGGATGTGAGCATGGGGAACTTCTAATCCAATTACAGCAACTCCTATTCTCTTGCATGGTATGCTTTTTTTTATAGCTTTTGAAACTTTTTTCGCAAAAACTATCATTTGTGCAAGTTCCTGATCCTCTATGTCAAATAGGTAGTCAGTTTCTACTTTAGGAATAACTAACACATGACCATTTACCAGAGGAAAAACATCCAAGAAAGCTAAAAATTTATCGTTTTCCGCAATCTTGTAACATGGGATTTCTCCTGATACAATTTTAGAAAAAATTGTTCCCATTTTAAGACCTCTGAATGTCCATTATTTCAAAATGCATAATTGCGCCGGAGGGTACTTTAATCTCTGCAATTTCACCAATTTTCTTACCTAATAGTCCTTTCCCAATTGGAGACTCAACTGAGATTTTACCTGCTTTAATGTCGGCTTCATTTGCTGGAACAATAGAATAGGTAAGTGTAGCATTGTTGGCGGTGTTTTTTAATGTTACCTTGGAGAGAATTAATATTTTAGAATTATCTAGTTTGCTTTCATCAATTATTTTTGCATTTCTTACAATTTCTTGCATTTGCGAAATCTTTAACTCCATCAATCCTTGTGCTTCTTTAGCAGCATCGTATTCGGCATTTTCAGACAAATCTCCTTTGTCTCTTGCTTCTGCAATTTGTGCAGATATCTTAGGTCTTTCAACAGATATTAGTTGATGCAACTCATCTTTCATTTTTTTAAGACCTTCCTCTGTAAAATACTGGCTCATACTAATTTATTTTTGGGTTATATAAAAATAGAAGAATCCCGGCAAGCCGGGACTCTTAAATGACAAATGTAATAAATATTTTATAAATTAACTCTTACCCCAAGTGAATGAGAGCCTCCAAATGGATTTGTTGTTCTGTATGAGTAATCAATACCAAAGGTTGATCCTTTTGCACTTAGTGGAACTTCTACTGTTGCGCCAGCACAAAATCCTGTTAGTGCATTTGTTCTTTCTGTTGAGGAGTATAACTTTTGTTCAAAGTTATTTCCAAGTCTTACCATAAACATTTTTTTAAACGCATATTCTGCGCCAACTTGATAAATATCTCTGGTGAAAGAGTTGGATAAATAATTTGCGGTTGCAGTTATTCGGTGATCGTCTTTTTCCTTATCAAAATAGATGTCATATGCACCACCAATGTTTAAACTAGAGGGCAATTCAAATTTTGCGGAACGTTGCTCAACAGTAAGAGAAGTACCAATTGGCACTTGAGCTCTCAGTGAAAGACCATCGCCTTTAAACGTCATTGGAGTACCAACATTCTTGAGGGCAATTCCAAATTTTATTTCTTTTCTTTTTCCTGTTACGTATTGAATTCCGGCATCTATTGCAAAGCCACTTGCACTAACGTTGGCTATAGATTGGTTTATTGCCTTAAAGTTTACCCCACCATAGATACTGTTTGAAAATTCCTTTGCATAAGAAACATTAAAGTTTAAGAGCCTTGGAGTAAAAATTCCAATCCCTCCCTCTGGATTATCCACAGTGGTTTTTTGAATATCACCAAAGCCCATAGACATAAAGCCAATGCCAAGCACTCCCGAAGAACTTACTCTTTGAGACAAACCTATTGCATTAATATTAGTTCCAGAGCCCACTAGCCAGTTTGTTCGGGCAAAAATTATCTCAGTCTTTTTTGTAAACGCCAAACCGGCAACATTAACAAACTGAGATTCTATCCCACTAGTTGATGCGGTGTTTGAACTGGCTAAACCTGAACTTCTTGCCCATGGATTTATTAACAGCTCTGTTGAACCAGCTTGACCTGCTCTATCTTTATTTCCAGCTAATAAATTCCCACTAATTATAAGTGATAGAAGCAGAACTTTTGTTTTTTGAGTAAAATTAAATTTCATATATTTTCTCTTTGTATTTAAAGTTCCTCTCTCAACAGAGAGGAACTGAAATTTTCTTTTTTTTATGTATTAAAACGAGTCTAAATCTATTGGACGAAGCACTCCAAACCATTTGATTACTTTTTCTCCCACACCGTCAACATTTACATGAATTAAGTATAAACCGCCTGAAATAGGAACACTTGCTTGATTTTTTAAGTCCCATTCTACAAATGACCTTTGACTATCGTCTTTGTTTATCCTTCTAATTAATGTACCATTTACTGTATATATAGATACAGAGCACTTGGCTGGTAAATTAATAATTTTTATTCTATTGTCTAGTTGGCTGGTTTCATATTCAGAAAAAGCATAATATGGATTTGGAACAGCATTAATCAACTCTAAGGCATTTTTAGCTACCGTGTTTTGGTTGGTCATTGTTTCCAAGCCATCTGTGCTAAACTGGTACAACGGAAAGTTTGAATTTTTTGGAGAGGTGCTTGCTGTTACGTTGGTTGAATCATATTTGGCTGGAGTGGTTATAGCACCTGTTGTTTGATTTCTAATTTCATCAAATCTATCTTTACCGGCATAATTCTTTTTGAATGAATTGTTTACCCTTAATCTAATCTTTACATCGGTAGCCAATAATTTTTGGTTGGGTGCAAGAATTGGAAATCCTACCCACATGGCATCTCTAAATACTTGACGTTTTAAAACTGTAAATAATGAGGAGTCTGGTTTTGCAAGTTTATTGTAAATAAAACTTCCTGCATCATATGATGGCATTGCGGTTGGCTCTGGTAAAGTACCTTGAGCGTTTTGGTTTTTGTCAAAGTTATGTCCAAAAATATAGATATAGTGAAATCCGCCTAATCTTTCTTGAAACTCTGGAGTTCTTATGCTAGAGGTTGGGTTCCAAAGCATGTCTCTTCCATTTTCTTGCACAAAGTAGGAGTGTTCACCAAATGCAATGTTCAATCTTTCTCCTGTTTCTACATTTATTGCATATCCGGGGAACCAACCCATTCCTTTTCCACCTATATAGTTAGGATCATTTTCGTTTGTGCTTGGCGTAATTACAGTGCTAAATTTTCCATCTTTATCCACTGAGAAACCTTCTCTTAAGTTTAACTTATTTGCGCCACCTTCTGCTAAAGCTGATATGTCTGATATTTCAAATACTGGAGATCTTGTCCATTTGGTTTTATCACTTGTAATAACAAGATCAATACTGGCGGTGTTGGCAAGACGATTTGTGAATGTAAGGTTAGTTGTTGGATTAGGTGCAAGCACAAGGTTATCGTTCCATTGAGGGCCATAAGGATCGTTGGAAGTTAACCTATATGGTGCGAAACCACCTCCGCCTAATAGAACATTTTCATACACTTGTAGGTCATCAAATCCAGGGAAATCGTTATATGAAATTGGAGGAGCAGGAGTTTCTGAGGAAACATACTGACCAGATCTAATCCAATTTTCTGTTATTGTTCCATCAAAATCTGGCACAAATCCAACCCATCTTTTTGTAATGTCGGCAAATTCAACTGAGCTTTCTAAAAAGCCATTGTTATCCACTTGTAGATTAGATCCAGGATTGTTTACTTGGCCAAAATATACTGAAAGGCCCCAAGTTGGAAACAATTGTTCATTGTTAACAACAATTGAATTATCTGCCATAATTGAACTGTCTTTCCCATTTATTGTTGTAGATATCATCCATCTGGCAGAATCTAACATTTCTGGTATATATTTTACTCTTTTAAATGTTCTGTTTCCATTTGTTTCTCCAGTGTATGCAATTAGGTTTGAAGCAAGATCTACAATAGTATCTCTTAATCTTGCGGTATTGCCTAAACCTGCGGGTGGATAAGAAGTTGCAAAGTCAACTGCGTATTTACATTTACCAACAAATTTTAAAGTAAAGGTACCTTTTGGAACGTTTAATGGGTCAATTACTTTTACACCAATAGGATTTTTTCCGCCCTTGTATTTAATTTCTCTAACAATTTTTGAACGATCTGCTCCTGCTGCAATAATTTTATCAATTGTTTCTTGCGTAAGATCAAGCACATTTCCTCCATTTCCGCTCCCTTCAATTCTTGTTACTTCTGGACCCATTCCATAAGTGGCTTGAGCAATTGTTCCACCTGCTTCTGTTGATGGGTTGTGTGGAATTAAAGTATAAGTTTTTATGTTTAGCCTTCCCGATTTGTAAGGTAGTTTTTGACCATCCAAGGCCCCAGGTATAATTGGATCGTAAGTTTTAAAGTTATTGTGTGCATAAGCCAATACAGTATAATAATACTTTTTAAAGTTAACTAAACGAGTACCTGTAAATGCATCTTCGGTTAATTTAAATGAATGTTTAATTCCTTTGTTTTCGGCATCCACCATAATTTTTGGCACCGCTGCACCAATAGCAGGGTCAAAAATATAGTTTATCAACCTTGCTATAGAATCCTTAATGTCACATTTAATTACTTCTCTTGCTAGTTCAGAGTTGTCTAGTTCAGATACAGATACAAATTCGTTTTTTAATTGGTAAATCCTGTATCCTTGAAATTTATAATTTCTTAATTCCTCTGGAACCCCTGTGATGGTGGGATCCCTTTCTATGTATTTTTCATTGAAATTATTTGATGAGCTTTTGTTGGTAAGGTAAATCAACAATTCTTTGTCCAATTCTTGGGCTGTTAAATCTGGTGCATCCGGGCCATTTAATACTTTAAAGCAATTGTCAAACAATGCTTGAGCTTTTACGTCTGCAGATTTCATTAATTCTACAGATGCTTTGGCACCTCCATTAGGAGATTGAGCCCATACAGCTCCTGTAGTAATATAGTTTATTGCCCCTGGCTTTAGAGTAAATGGGCCGGCAGACTCAACAATTCTTAAATCAGCAGCTGTTCCCGTTTGCTCCCATGGAGTAGTGGTAAAATTTGGATCAGTGTCCCAAGGGAAAGCATAATTTGTTGGAGTTCCGGAATTGTAACCGTTTCCACCATAAGTAAGTGGTGTGCCGTCTCTCCAAAGTCCCTTCATATAATTGTATACTTGGGTTCCATTGGATGGATTTCCTTGTAGAGTAGCGTTATTGATAAAGTACATACATTTTTCCATACCTAATCTTTCGTTGTCTATAATACCGTCACCAAAACCTGTTCCATTTAATGTTATTGAATCATCAATTCCATTGGCATCAGCCAGTGGACCCAAGAAAAAATCAATGCCAATTGCAGGAGGTCTGTTTCCGTATGTATTTTCACCATTTGGAGCATCAATATCGCTGCTATTGTAACAAAAACCTAGTCCTAATTTTACGTCTGAACCAATATAATCATCAAGATACGCTCCCAAATCTGGATCTATCCAATATGCCATGTATGTATTGGTTAAATCTGTTTGAGCTTTGTTTACAATTTGGTATTGATAAAAAGTCATGTTATTTATTTCATCATTGGTAGAAAAAGCAAATGCTTGAGCTCTAATTTCTAAACCAATTGCAGCAGCACCGGTTTCGGTATGCAAATTACCTTTGTCGTTAAATACCCACCATATCACTTGGTCACCATATAAATAACTTTGGCAAGATGCACCTGAGCCGCTGTTTATAGAAAAATCAAATCGTGGATAATCACCGTCGTTGTAGTTGTAACGGCCATCTCCGTTTACATCTTCAAATGGAGCCAAATAAGGATCCGTTGCGGTATTTCCTAAATAAGGGTCATTGGGCTCATTATTTCCGGGCCAATTCATTATGTTTTCCACAGGACCTGTGTATCCTTCAGGTGGTGCTCCTTGGCTTGCGAGTACAAAATCTTGCACTTCTTTTTTTGTGATTTTCCAGTGTTTGTCGTATTTTTCACAGATTTGTTTGGTAACCTCTGCGTTCTTATCCAGAGGACCGGGCCAAAAATCATTACCTGTTTGACGGTAGGTTTGTGCTGCCACTTTTAGTTGGCCTCCTGCATCAATACCGCCTACCCAAACAGAACTTGCAAACAAGGAGTGTTTTTTGGATCCTTTAGGGATTTCGTAACGAGGATTTGAGGCCAAATCCCACCACATGTCTCCACCGCCCAAAATTTTAGCTCTAATGTTGTTAAAATCTAAGTCTATTTGACCAGTAGCGGGCAAGCACTGATCGGCAGCTATTCCGCTTGGCGAAGCTATTTTACCTCCATTTGGACCAATGTTTGTTCTTGCTGTTACATTGTTAAGTGTACCTAGCAATAAAGTAAAACTAGCTAATGAAAGAAGGTTTTTTCTTACCATTTTTAAATTGCTTATACTAATTGGGATATATTTCATAGTAGAAATTTTACAAATTATAATTATTAGAAATCAAGAGATAAACCTAATCTGGTACGTCTAGGCAAGCTAAAGTTTCTTGGGTCGTTCATTTTTATTGTGTATAAATCGATGTAAGATGCTTGGTTCAATTGCGAAGCAACATCTATTTGGCTTCTTGAGCTTGTTAAGTACCCGTCGTCTTTTGCATCGCCTGTTGCTTTGTATACTTCAACAACGTTTTTTGTATTTAATACATTCAGTACTTGAATGTAAATATTCAAGCTAGCTTGTTTTCTGTTTTCGCTGTCTTTTCTGCCAAATTTCAGTTTCATTGAACGCTCAATTCTTAAGTCTAATCGGTAATTACTTGGCATTCTAGAACCATTTAAAGTTCCATCCACATTACCACCACCTAAGGCACCCCCACCAATGTCGGCAGTTCTTATTACATTTTTATTTTTTGTAAAAGGAATTCCAGAACCATACCTAACAGTTAGGTTTGCACCGGTATTGGCAAAAATTTCTTTGCCAAACCATCTTGGTCCATTGTAGGCAGAACCGCTTGAAAATCTGTAGTCAATATTTGTAACTAATGTATGTCTTTGGTCGATGTCTAGAGGATTTGTTGTTCTTAGGTTTGGTTGACCTGACTGAAGTAAATTTTGAGCGTCAGTAGAAGCTGAACCTGTTCCTTCTGCAAATTGTAAGGTGTAATTTACGTTTAATGAAATGTTATTTGTTCTTCTTAAATCGTAAGAGGCAGAGAATCCTTTAACGTTTCCAAAGTCTATGTTTCCATAAGAAAGATAGGTGATAGGGTAAGCCTGATTTAACCTTACTAGTTGAATCATATCTTTCATATCGCGGTAGAATGCAGACATGGTAATGGAAGAAGTAGCGGTTTCAATTTCACCTAAGATTTGGCTGTATCCTACTTCGTAATCTATATTTCTTTCTGGTTTAAGATTTGGGTTGTTAAGTATTTCTCCTTGGTTAACTTCCAGAAAATAATATTGAGTTGGGTCTAGCCTTAATCTATTTGGAGGTCTTTGAGTAAGAACATCGTAATGGGCAAAGAAATTAGCTACGTCCGAAATAGGGAAAGAGAAAGCTAAACGAGGCATGAAGTTCACTTGCGGTTTGTAATCTACAAAACTTTTAGAAGCATCAAAGGTTTCTTTGGTAATTCCATCTTCAGAGTTCACTAAATAGGGTTGAATTTTTCCACCTGCAGCATTTGCAATTAAAGAAGGGTCAGCTAATTCTAGACCTGCGGCGTCGTACCATCTGTTAGAAACAGGGTCTCTGTAACCAGTAATTCTTGTAGGTGATTTAATGTTGGTTTAAGGGTAGACCGTTTTGATGCCAA
>CAIMMJ010000267.1 GCA_903842515.1 uncultured Bacteroidota bacterium
ACGTGGTTGCAAACCAATAATTACTGTATCAGAAAAATCTCCATGGTTTTCTATCAATTCTAAAGCAAGTCGCTCAATAATAAGTGAGAATTTTTTTTCGTTGGCTAATAATTGTTTTTTTTCCACAACTTATATATTTATTACAAAACAAATGTTTTTCCTTCTTCTGCCAAAAAAGTTTTTTCAAAAACAGCTTTGGCTTCTTGCACAAAAACACCTGTATCTTTGTACCTAGAAGAAAAATGACCAATTAGCAATTGCTCTACTTGTGCTTTTTTAGCAATAAGTGCAGCTTGTTCTGCCGTTGAATGAAAGGTAACTTCTGCTCTTTCTTTTTGGTCATTGCAAAAAGTTGCTTCGTGGTATAAAAGCGAAACATTGTAAAGTATTTCTGCTAGTAATTCATCGTACACCGTATCGCTACAATAGGCATAACTTAATAATGGATTGGGGGCATGAGTAAGGTGTTGGTTTTTTACCAAATTACCTTCCTCGTCTAAAAAATCTTCACCATTTTTTATTTTTACTATGTCATGAGGACTCAATTTATAGAGCTCAATCATGTCTTTTTTTACAGACAGCAAAGACGGTTTTTCTCTAAAAATAAATCCACAACAGGCAATTCTGTGTTTAAGAGGAAATGAACTTACTTGAATTTTATCGTCTTCAAAAATTACTTCTGGTCTTTTAGGATCTAAAAAGTGATACACTAATCTGTATCTTAAATAGGTATCGGAATACTTAAAAATTTGCTCTAATATTTCTTTCAGTTCTTTAAAGCAATATAAATGTACTTCGTGAGTTTGGTTCAGCAAGTGCAAGCTAGAAAGCAATCCGGGAAGCCCAAAATAATGGTCTCCATGCAAATGTGAGATAAATATGTGCTCTATTTTGGTGAGCTTTAATTTGTACCTCCTTATTTGTGATTGAGTTCCCTCGCCGCAATCAATAAGTATGTTACGATCTATAAAATTAAGGTATTGCCCGCTAGGGTTTCTATTGGAAGTAGGAGTGGCAGAACTTGAACCAAGAATTGTTAAATGAAAATTTCCCGACATTTAATTTTGTAAAATCAAACTGGGGCTTTTCATTATTTAGAAATAACAACTTTTGCACTTGTTATACCAAAATCGCTTTGAATGGTAAAGAAATACAATCCATTGCTAAAATCGCCAAAATCTATGGATTGATTGTTCATTCCTTCTTGCAAGTCAAAATCTTGTTCCCAGATTAATGCACCGTTTGGATTGAAACCTTTTCCTTTGGCTCTTCCTCTTTTTGGAGCAAACACTGAAACATTTCCTTTTCTTTCGCCATTGCTAGGATTTGGCGAAAATACGGCTTCAAATCCATCTAATTTTTTTAGATCACCAAAACCGTTGGGCTGGCCAACGTCAATTTTGTAATAGTCAATAATTTCTCTTGTGGCTTCTATTTCACCAAACAACCCACCGTCTACATAGCCTTTTGCAATAATCGTTATGAAGTGTACACCAACTTCTGAAATTGTTGGATTTGCTGATACTTTTGCACATCCTTCGGTACCACCTGGGAATGAACAATTGCTAGGGTTGCAATTAAACGAAAAACCAGTTAATGGAGGAGTTACAGTTATACTATCTGTTTCTACAAGTATTTTTGAAATTGGAACGTTAAAACCTAAGTAAATCGTATCAGTAGGAATTCTGAAAGAAATTACTGTTTCGTAAGGAGAATTGGCATACGCAGGAGGTAAATTGGTAGCACTATCTGGGTAAATAAAACCTCCGCCCGGAATGGGAAATGGGGTGCATACTTGTGAAAAAGAAGTACCAAAAACTCCTAAAAAAAGTGTGATGGATAAAAATATTTTTTTCATACTGTTTAAATTTAGATAGTTGCTTCCATCAACAATTCTTCGGCCTCTTTGTAGGTGGGCGAAATATTTAAAATAGAATCGAGTTGAGAGATAGATATTAATTTTTTTACTGTTTCCTGAACGGAAGAAAGAACGAACATTCCACCGGAGTTTTTGCACAAACGGTTTGCCACTAAAATGGCGCTTAAGCCAGAAGAATCGCAGTATCTTGTGTTTGCCAAATCTATGATGATATTTCTAAAACCTTCGGCATTTAAAACCACTAAAGTAGATTTTAAGTTGGGAGATATTGAACTGTCTAAGCGTTCTACTTTTACGTGAACTCCTGCAAATTTTGGGTTTTTATCTACTGAAAACATAATCTGGTAGAATTAGAATTTCATCAAAATTAAGCATAGAATTTCTAAAATCCAAATTTTAATTTTATTTGCCTGTGGCAAGCAAATAAATTGCAGCCATTCTTATGGCAACACCATTTTCTACTTGAGATAAAATTACTGAATTTTTTCCGTCTGCAACATCAGAACTAATTTCTACTCCTCTGTTTATTGGCCCGGGGTGCAGCACTACAATCTCTTTTTTGAGGGCATCTAATTTTTTTTGAGTGAGGCCAAATCGTGAGCTGTACTCTCTTATGCTTGGAAAATACTGAACATCTTGCCGTTCCAACTGTATTCTAAGCATGTTTGCAGCATCGCACCAATTTAGTGTTTCTTCTAAATTGTGAGATACCTCTACATTAAGTTCTTTTATGTATTTGGGAATAAGAGTAGATGGCCCACAAACCATAACATGTGCTCCTAATTTTTGCAAACAAAATATATTAGATAATGCTACCCTTGAATGAAGAATATCGCCAACAATGGCAACTTTTAAATCTTTAAAAGAATTAAATTTTTCTCTTAAAGAAAAGGCATCTAACAAAGCCTGAGTGGGGTGTTCGTGTGTTCCATCGCCTGCATTAATAACCGATGCATTTATATGTTGAGACAAGAATTTTGCAGCGCCGGCGCTCGGATGTCTCATCACCACCATATCTACCTTCATTGCCAAAATATTATTAACGGTATCAATTAATGTTTCGCCTTTATTCACAGACGATGAGGATGCCGAAAAGTTTAGCACATCTGCCGATAGTCTTTTTTCTGCCAACTCAAACGACAATCTTGTTCGGGTAGAATTTTCAAAAAAAACGTTAGCTATTGTAATGTCTCTTAAACTTGGCACTTTTTTAATTGGCCTGTTTATGAGTTCTTTAAAAGTATCGGCAGTTTCAAAAATTAATTCAATATCGTCTAAACACAATTCTTTGATTCCTAGAAGATGTTTTACACTTAATTTTTTCGACACCAAATCTTAAATTAAAATATATGGATGCAAATATATTAATTTGCAACAATGTAATTAAGATTGTTTTAAAATACACCAAATTATGGAGAGATTTTTATTGGAAATACAATTTGATGGGAGCAATTACCACGGCTGGCAAATTCAACAAAACGCTCACTCAGTGCAAGCAGAGGTGAATGCTGCACTACAACTAATTTTAAGGCAAGACATTGAATCACTGGGCTGTGGAAGAACAGATACGGGTGTGCATGCTTCTCAATTTTTTTTGCACTTTGATTGTTCAACAAATATTCCTGATGATTTTTTTTATCGAATAAATCAAATTTTGCCCTCAGATATATCCGTAGTTTCACTAAAAAAAGTTGCAGATGATTTTAATGCAAGGTTTGATGCAGTAAGCAGGACATACAATTATTTTATTCACAGGAACAAGAGTCCATTTTTAAATAAATTTTCTTGGCAATACGGGTTGCCCTTGAACCTTCAAAAAATGAATACTGCAGCAGCACTGCTCAAAAATTATACAGATTTTGAGTGTTTTAGCAAAAGTAACACCCAAGTTTCATCCTACGTTTGTAAAATTTACCACGCAAGTTGGAAAGAGGAAGAGAATAAAAATTTAGTTTTTGAAATTGAAGCCAATAGATTTTTACGCAACATGGTTAGAGCTATTGTTGGCACTATGATTGATGTTGGAAAAGAAAAAATTTCCATAGAAGATTTTATACAAATAATTGAAAGTAAAAAACGTTCCAATGCAGGTGCATCTGTTCCGGGCAAAGGCTTGTTTCTTACCAAAGTGGTTTATAAATAAAAATGAAAAAAACACTAATTGTTTTATTTTTAATGTTTGCAGAACACAGCTATTCGCAAAATTATGCTGATAGTTTGAATGTATTTTACAAAAAAATAAGCGAAGAAGTTAGGGATTCTTTAAAAGACATATTTTCTAATAAAATTATAGACTTAACAGAAAGGTTAGTTAATCAAAAACTAATTAATCAAACATTAATAGACAGCTTAAGGGGAGTAAGTATTTTAATTGCTACCAATCAAAAAGTAGTTGTTGTAACAT
>CAIMMJ010000268.1 GCA_903842515.1 uncultured Bacteroidota bacterium
CCTGTATAACCGGTTATTTGGGGAATTTCTCCATAGTTTTTGATAACGCTAATTTTATTTTTAAGGCGATTATTCAAAATTAATAATGTACTATCTAGACAAAAAGGAATATCTAATAATTGTGATTTGTTTTCATCTACACGCACAAAATCCTTTAAACTCCGAACAATTTCTTTAGTTCGTTCTGCGCCAATTGTCATAGACTGAAAAAGTTTAGGTATGTCTTCTGCTAAAAATTCTAAATCAATTTCTTCCGCTATAGCTTGCACTTGTGGTGGTGTTTGGGGAATTTCCGATTGATATGTTTTCAGAAGTCTGAATAAATCATCAACATATTTGTGTGCGTGAATTAAATTGCCAGAGATCAAGTTTACAGGATTATTAATTTCATGGGCAATACCAGCTAACATTTGCCCTAAGCTGGACATTTTTTCACTTTGAATTAGTTTAGACTGGCATTCAGCCTGTTGTATTTCTAAAAGATGTTTTACTTGTTGAATTAGGAGATTTAAAGAGTTGGCTAAGTCACCTATTTCATCTTGAATATTTATAGATATTTGTAAATCAAAATTTTCTTCATTGGTAACTTTTCGAGCAATATTAGTAACTTCTAAAATCGGTTGAGTAATAATTTTACTGGTGGATAAAGCGAGAATATTAGCTATTAATATGGAAGTTGCCATACTCACAATAATAATCACATATTGTACTTTTAATGCGTGATTGTAAGCTAAATTTGCTTGTTCTTTAGTTTGTCTAATGGTTTCTCCTAGGGTTTCTAAACTGTAAGCAAAGTCAGAAAATTTTTCTACATTTTTAATTTGATATAATTTTAAAATTAACTGCTTTATTTCTGGATTTTTATTTGATTGTGCATCCAGTTGAGAAAGTTTTTCGACTAATTCTTTGAGTAATTGGATGTAGCTGTTGATATTTTGTTGATATTTTTGACTCCAATCGGACAAATTACCATTTTTCTGGATTTGAGTAAAGTTTTGAAATTTAGTAAATTGAATTTCTAATTTATCTATTTCTGTGTTTAATTCAGCGATTTCTTTGGGTAACTTGTCTGGTTGATCTAATGTTGCTATAATCTTTTGTTGATGGATGAGAGATCCTAAAATTCCTCTTTGTAAATTATTGAGTAAAATATCTTCTTGATTGATTAAGATTGCTTTTTCTCTGGCTGTTTGAAAATAGCTATTACCTACTAATAACCCTCCAGATGTACCTAAAACTGCTATTCCCAGGGAAAGAGTATACCCCAAGACAATTTTTTGTCTGATCCTCAAGGAAGGGAATAATTTTTTTAAAGAGCTAAAATGTTTAAATTCAGAGATAAAGTTCATATTGTGACTCGGCCTTTAACTTTCCCATGAATTGGGGTGAGACAAAAAATGCGGAATTTAATAGCCGGTCATTAAGGGAACACTGCACACAAACTGAATGTTAGTTTAGCAAAAATTGTGGCTTTTTACTTTCTCGCTGAGAAAAACACTGTATAGATCCTAAATTTTATCATTCATGCCCTTGTCTCGTATTGTTACACTGATTGTTGGCCTGATCGTCATTTTGGCGTTAACCCTATGGCTAATTGATTCTCTTTCCCGGTTGTACTGGCAGTTGTCCTATTCTCCGCTGTTGGGTAATTTACTATTATTACTGCTAGTTTTACTGATTGGTGGTTTAATTGCTGCCTTTGTTTATTATGTATTGGTGCTGCGGAAGGGAGAGGCAAAATCCCGTCGTCAACGCCCAAGAGTGACTTCTGCCCAAATTCCTGCGGCTAAATCTGATGCGGCTTCTTCGACTCTGCAAGCGGTACG
>CAIMMJ010000269.1 GCA_903842515.1 uncultured Bacteroidota bacterium
ATAAACCTCAAAAAAGGCTTCAAAATATTAGAGATACGGTCTCCCCGAGAATTCATTTATTAAAACAATAAATAAAGTAAAATAGAAACTCTTAAAAAAATGAAAACAAAAGATAAAACATTTGACTCGGTTAAATATATGCGAGAACAAAGAGAAAAATTGAGTAATAAATTGGTTAAAATGTCAAAAGAAGAAATTATAAACTACTTCCTTAAATTAAAATCAAAAACTAAATTAAAGCCAAGTGCATAGTCTTTTTAAAAAATATAGATTCAAATAAAAGTAATTTCATTAATATACTACTTACAAAACCTAAATATTATTTTCTTCTATTAGCTTTGCACACTCTAAACAAACAACCATAAAATGAAAATAAACTATCTAATTACAAGCTTTGCCTTAAGCACTACACTGCTAGTTTCCTGCTCAGGAAAAAAAGAAGTAAACAACACAAAAACAGAAACTGTTGCACAAGAAGAATTTGAATACGAAGCCGATCGCTTTGCAGACATTCAAGTTCTAAGATACCAAGTAAAAGGGTTTGAAGAGTTGAGCCTTCAACAAAAACAGTTGGCCTACTATTTATCCGAAGCTGCCTTGTGTGGAAGAGACATTATTTTTGATCAAAAAAATAAATACAATTTGGCATTGCGTCATACAATAGATGCAATTTATACAACTTACACCGGCGACAAAAATTCCGAAGCATGGAAAAATTTTGAAACCTATGCCAAACAAGTTTGGTATTCGCACGGAAATCATCACCACTACAGCCAAGATAAAATTCTTCCATTGTTTAGTGTTAGCGATTTCAACGACATGTTGAACAAATCTAAAAAAGAAGATTTGCCATTGGAAGGAAAAACAATTGAAGAATTTTCGAAGCAGTTAGAGCCTGTAATTTTTGACGAAAAATTTGAAACTAAATTGGTAAACCTTTCCAAAGGAATAGACAACGTAAAAATGTCCTTCAATAATTTCTACGAAGGCGTAACTCAAAAAGAAGTAGAAAACTTTTATGCACCCATGATTAAAAATGGAGGAGAAAATGCAGTGTCTTTTGGCTTAAATTCTAAAGTTACCAAAGAGAATGGAAAGGCAGTAGAAAAAGTTTGGAAACAATGTGGAATGTACGATGCAGCCATTACAAAAATTGTGTATTGGTTAGAAAAAGCAGTTACTGTTGCAGAAAATCCTGCACAAAAATCTGCCCTAGAATTGTTGGTTAAGTATTATAAAACCGGAGATTTAAAAACTTGGGACGATTACAACATTGCATGGGTAAAAGATACTGCGTCAAGGCTAGACGTTGTAAATGGTTTTATTGAAGTGTATGGCGATGCAATTGGTAAAAAAGGAAGTTTTGAATCTTGTGTTTCTATGAAAGACATGGAAGCATCAAAAGTAATAGCTACTATAGCCAGCGAAGCACAGTGGTTCGAAGACAACAGCCCAATTGCCAAAGAACACAAAAAAGAAAAAGTAAACGGAATTTCTGCAAAAGTTATAACTGTAATTCAGGAATCAGGTGATGCTGCACCCTCTACCCCAATAGGAATAAACCTCCCCAACTCTAATTGGATAAGAGAAATTCACGGCTCAAAATCTGTTTCACTGGGTAACATTGTAGAATCTTACAATGTGGTTGGAGCAAAAAGTCCAAGCCTAAAAGAGTTTGCATTTGATGATGAAATTATTGAAAGAGCAAAAAAACACGGAGCATTAAGCGGAATGTTGCATACGGATATGCACGAAGTAATTGGTCATGCATCGGGAAAAATAAACAAAGGAATTGGCACGCCTGACGTTACTCTAAAAAACTATGGCAATTGCCTAGAAGAAGCCAGAGCAGACTTAGTTGGCTTGTATTACATCATGGATCAAAAATTAGTTGACATTGGCGTTATGCCTTCAATAGAGGTAGGAAAAGCACAATACGACAATTACATTTTAAATGGATTGATACTTCAATTAACACGAATAAAAGCAGGAGATAATTTAGAAGAAGCACACATGAGAAACCGCCAATTGGTTGCAAAATGGGCTTACGAAAAAGGAAAAAAAGACAACGTAATTGAGTTTGTGAAAAAGGATGGTAAAACCTTTGTAAAAGTAAACGACTATCAAAAACTTAGAGTATTATTTGGCGAATTGCTCAAGGAAATTCAAAAGATAAAATCAGAAGGAGATTTTAAAGCAGGTCAGGCATTGGTAGAAGGCTATGGTGTAATTGTAGACAAAGAATTACACAAAGAAGTATTAGAGAGATTCGCAAAACTTAATGTTGCACCATACAAAGGATTTATTCAACCAAAATTAGTTCCTGTAATGGAAGGTGAAAAAATTGTAGATGTAAAAATAGAATATCCAAAATCGTTTGCCGAGCAAATGATAGAGTACGGTAAAAAATATTCCTTGCTTCCACTAAAAAATTAAATTTAAAATACACTCTCTCAAAATACCTCGAAATATTCGGGGTATTTTTTTATAGATGCATTAAAATCACTGTTTTCTGAACTCTTAAACAGAGCACTTATCTTTTTAAATTATGTCCTATATTTTGGTAGTTTTACACAAGAATAGAAGCTACAATATTTAAACGCTTGATAACTAACAAATTTCAATTTATTTTAAGCCTGCTGCGAGGGTAATGTATTACAATTGTGTCTAATATTATTTGGAGGATTAAACCCTTTCTAATTATTTGACTCTAAACTCAAACTAAATTTAATTAATACAAATAAAAAAACAGAAAAATGAAAACAAAACAACTCTTGCTTGCTTTTTTTCTGTTGATGTCTTTTGGAATGTATGCTGCTCCTTATTGCATACCAACCTCCACCAATGGCACAACAGGAGGTGATTTTATCAATGGCGTAAATCTTGGCACCATTAATAATCAAAACACCGGTTCAACAACTGGAACCACGTATAACGATTATTCTAATTTAAGTACGGATGTTTCTCAAGCAGGAACTTTTTCACTTACCATAAATGGTGGAACTTTTGCAAATGGCTTTTACGGTGCTTGGATCGATTATAATGGAGACAGTACTTTTACTGCAAATGAAAAATTGGGCCAAGTGCAAACAAACACACCCAATCAAACGGTAACGATTACGTTTACTGTGCCATTAACCGCCGGCTTAGGAACAAAAAGATTAAGAGTTAGGTCTGCAAGAAATACCAACAACATGGATCCATGCCAAAACTATACACGTGGCGAAACAGAAGATTACACTGTTAATATTTTAGTTGGTGGAGGAAATGGCCCCATTGCCTATTTTGGAGCCGTTCAACCCTCTATTACTTTAGGCAATACAGTGGACTTTGTTGATTCCACTTCTTTTGATCCCACCTCTTGGCAATGGACATTTGCAGGTGGAACTCCTTCTAGCTCAAGTGTTCAAAATCCTACGGGTATTAGCTACAGCGCTGTTGGTTGCTATGCCGTTACATTAACTGCTACCAATGCAAATGGTTCAAATACTCTTACAAGAACATGTTACATTATCGTTAATCCTGCAAACCCTTTTTGCAATACTTTATACAGTGCAAACTGCTCGGGGACAAATAATATCAATGCCGTAAACATTACAAATACATCACTAAACAATGCAGGAACAGGGTGTAATAGTTTAAGCGGCACCGCTTACTCTATATTTCCTGAAAGTGGAAATACAACAGCAACACTCTACAGAGGACAATCTTACCAATTAAATGTAACAAGTGCTTCAAACAATTCTTCCATTGCAGCTTGGATAGATTTTAACATGAATAATGTATTTGATTCTACTGAATTTGTAAGTGTTGCAAGCCCGGCAGTTCAAAATTTAGCATCTTCTGTTATAATTTCTATTCCATCCACAATCTCATTAGGAACATTGCGAATGAGAATTAGAACAAGAATAGCTGGCGGTGGTGGTGGAGGATCAAATGTTATTCTATCTACTCAAGCATGTACTTTATTTAATGGTGGCGAAGCAGAAGACTATATTCTTTCTATTGCAGATGCACCGCCTGTAATACCAACAGCAAACTTCACTGCAGATAGTTTAACCATTACTGCTGGTCAAAATGTTGACTTCTCAGATTTGTCTGCTGGGTTACCTACATCTTGGAGTTGGACATTTGATGGAGGGTTACCTTCAAATTCAACATCACAAAATCCTCAGAATATTGTTTTTAATGTACCCGGTTGTTACAATGTAACTTTGGTGGCTACAAATGCTCAAGGCTCTAATACACTATCTCAATCGTGTTACATTACAGTTCTTGCACCAGCCTATTGCTCAGTTTTACATCAAGCAAATTGTAGTGCCAATGATTTTATATCGGCAGTGGCAATTCCGTCAACTACATTAATTAACGATAGCACTGCCTGCGATGCATTAAATGGAAATGGTTATTCTATATGGCCAGCAGTGGGCAACACAACAGGAAGCCTTTATCAAACAGGAACCTATCAAATAAATGTTACTACAAATGCCAATAGAATTATTGGAATGTGGATAGATTATAACCACAGTACTACATTTGACTCTACTGAGTTTGTTTTGGTGAGCAGCAACGCAACTGCTAACGTTATGGCAAATGCAAGTTTTACTGTTCCGGCAAATGCCTTAATTGGCCCAACAATGATGAGAATAAGGAGTAGGAATGTTACTGGAACACTTACTTCTATTGATGCCTGTACCTTATTTGGAAGTGGCGAAACCGAAGACTATACCATTACAATTCAATCTCCACCGACAATTCCCCCAGTTGCGGATTTCATCGCCAACCCAATTACCGTTGCTATTGGCCAAAATGTAAATTTTACTGACCTGTCTAGCAACCTTCCTACAGGCTGGTCGTGGACATTTTCTGGCGCCATACCTTCTGTGTCAACCTCTCAAAATCCACAGAATATTGTGTACAATACAGTGGGTTGTTATGCTGTTAGCTTAACTGCAACAAATGCTTATGGCTCTGACACACTCGAAATTCCATGTTATATTAATGTGGTTATACCACCCTATTGTTCTACTTTACACACCACAAATTGCAGTGCAGCAGACAACATAAACACCGTTTCTATTGCTAATACATCAATAAATAATGCAAATACAGGTTGTAATGGTTCCGCTACTTCCAATGCATACTCTGTTTTTCCTGTTTCTGCATCTACCTCTGATACTTTATTGCAAGGATATACTTATCCAATAAGTGTTACCACAACAGCAAACAGAATTATTGCATGTTGGATTGATTTCAATCAAAATGGCACATTTGAAAATAGCGAGTATTCTTCCATCGCCGCTGCTTCTGTTGCAAATGTAGCTTCCACAGCAAATATTACTATACCAACAAATGCTTTGCTTGGAAACACAAGAATGAGAATTAGAAGTAGAAATGTTACAGGAACTATTACCGCTGCCGATGCTTGTACTTTGTTTGGAAGTGGAGAAACCGAAGATTATACAATTACTATTGGGGCGGCTCCTCAAATACCTCCAATAGCTGCATTCACCGCCGATAGCGTTGCAATAACAATTGGCCAAAATGTAAATTTCGCTGATATTTCAACTAATATTCCTACTACTTGGTCTTGGTCTTTTCCGGGAGGACAACCTTCTACCTCTGATGTTCAGAATCCTCAAAATATTGTTTACTCAGCACCAGGATGCTACCCAGTTACATTAATAGTAACCAATGCTTATGGTTCAGATACTGCCACAATAAATTGTTACATTAACGTAACTCCTCCACCGTATTGTTCAACATTACAGTCAAATAATTGTGGCGGTGGCGGCGGCGGCGGTGGCGGCGGTGGTTTTATTAATACTGTTGCAATAGCAAGTACCAATTTTAATAATGCCAATACCGGTTGTGCAGGAAACCCATATATTATTTATCCTCCAATTGCAAATACAACAGCAACATTAAATAGAGGAACAAATTACAATATAAGTGTTACCACTACAACAAGTCAGAAAGTTGGTATTTGGATAGATTTTAATCATAACTACTTATTTGATGCATCAGAATTTTCGCTAGTTGCAAATGCAACCCCTGCAAATATTCCTGCAACAATTTCTGTATTAATTCCTTCTTCGGCTTTTGTAGGTCAAACGGGAGTGAGGGTACGTTGTGTAAATACCAACACCACACTTACTGCTGCAAATGCTTGTACCAGTAATGCAAACGGCGAAACCGAAGATTATACCATTACCATTGGTGCTGGTGGAAACAATCCACCAATAGTTGATTTTACTGCCAACTTTACCTCCATTTCACCTTTTGGTAGTGTTAATTTTAGCGATAATTCTTCCAATACCCCTACTGAGTGGACTTGGACATTTCCGGGCGGTTCTCCATCTACATCTAGTAATCAAAATCCTACAGGAATTATTTATGGTTCACCTGGATGCTACGATGTAAAACTAGTAGCCACCAATGCCTTTGGAAGTGATTCATTAACCAAGCCTTGCTATATTAATGTAACAAGCGCTTCAACTTATTGTGTTCCTACACATACAACTGCTTGCACAAATAGCTATATCAACACGGTTCAAATTACAGGAACATCGTTAAACAATTCCAATTCTGGATGTAATAACATTACCAGTCAGGGTTATTCTATTTGGCCTGCTTCTGGCAGCACAACAGCACAACTGAATCGCAATCAGAGCTACAATTTAAAAGTAACCTGTAATATTGGTTCAAGAATTTCTGTTTGGATAGATTACAATCACAATAATATTTTTGAAACAACAGAATGGACACAGGTTACTACAGGCTCTCAACCAAACATTGCAAGCACTGTTTCCATTTTTGTTCCTTCAACCGCAGTTGCTGGTCCTACAGGCATGAGAATTAGAAGTATTACTACACCTACTGGAGGTGGTGGAGGCGGCGTAAACGGAGCCGCAAATTCTTGCACCACCTTTGCATCAGGCGAAAGTGAAGATTATACAATTACAATTTTTGACCCTACCTTAATTCCGGTTGCAAACTTTACCAATTCAAGTGCAACTACAATTTGTTTGGGGAACACAGTTTCTTTTACTGACCTAAGCACCAATACGCCTAATGTTTGGTATTGGGATCTTCCCGGATCAACAACCGGATTTTCGAACCTCCAAAATCCTACAGTAACATACGATTCTGCTGGGGTATTCCCGGTAACTCTTACAGCAACCAATGGCAATGGAAGTGGTACATTTACAATTAATAGTTTTGTAACTGTAAATGCTATTCCCAACTTAAATGCCGGAGCAAGTGCTACCATTTGTTTAGGTTCTAACGTTCAATTACAAGCCACGGGTGGATCTACTTATGTTTGGAGTCCTTCTGCTGGATTATCAAATTCAACAGTTGCAAATCCAATTGCAAATCCTAGCAGCACAACATTGTATAGTGTTACAACAATTTCAAACGGTTGCTCTGCCACGGATACGCTATTAATCACAGTTAATTCTGCCTTTGTAAATGCTGGAAGTGATGTTTCTGTTTGCGATGGAGGATCAGTAAATTTAAATGCAACAGGTGAAGGAACATTTTTATGGAGTCCTTCTGCAGGATTAAGCGATGCTACAATTGCCAATCCAATTGCCAATCCAATTTCAACTACAATTTATTCTGTTTTAGTTACAAACAATGGCTGTACTGCAACTGATGAAGTAGTTGTTAGTATTAACTCTATTAATGCAAATGCAGGACAAGACATATCAATTTGTAGCGGCACCCCGGGTACGTTAAATGCAAGCGGTGGCAATGAATATTTTTGGAGTCCTAGCTTAGGATTAAGTAATGCTACAATTGCAAATCCAATTGCAAATCCATCTCAAACTACCACTTATCAAGTATTGGTTTTAAATTCAACTAACGGATGTAGTGCAATTGATAGCATAACTGTAACTGTTGTTGGAACTGATGTAACAGCTGGTTTAGACATTACCGTTTGCCCCGCAAATACTGCTCAACTTCTTGCAAGTGGAGGCTCATCTTATTCTTGGAGTCCATCAACAAATTTAAGTGCTGCAGATATTTCCAATCCAATATTTACTGCTGGTTCTAGCACAAGCTACGTAGTTACCATTTTAGAAAGTGGTTGTACATTTGTTGATACAATAAATGTTACTGTTGGTATTGTTACAGCCGAAGCCGGAATTGATACAAGCATTTGTTTTGGCGGAACCACGCAAATAATAGCAACTGGTGGTGCTTCATATTTATGGACACCTGCAACCGGACTCAGCAATTCTTCAATTGCAAATCCAATAGCCAGTCCTTCTGTTACTACAACCTACACAGTTGTTTCTAGCAGTGGAAGCTGCAGTGCCACAGATCAAATAACTATTACTGTAGTACCTGCTGTAACAGCAAATGCAGGAACGGATGTTGTAATATGCTCAGGTTCTTCTGCAACACTAAGTTCTACAGGTGGCTCAAGTTATGAGTGGTCACCTTCCATAGGATTAAGCAATGCTGCTGTTGCAAATCCAGTAGCTAGTCCAACAGCTACTACAAGTTATGTTGTAAATGTTAGCAATGGTATTTGTTCTGCAACTGATACCATTGTTGTTTCGGTTCAAAATTTAAATGTTAATGCAAGTATAACCGGACTTTCAAATACAATATGTAGCGGTGATTCCTTGCAATTAAATGCCTCTGCATCTGGAACTGCAAGCTTCTCCTGGATTCCTTCGGTAGGTTTAAGTAGTCCTTCAAATGCCATTACAATGGCATCACCTGCCTTAACAACAGATTATGTAGTAACTGCCAATGATGGTATTTGCATTGTAACAGATACTGTAACAATTGTTGTAAATGCTGCACCTGCAGCAAACATAACTGTAAATGGATCTACAAATATATGTGAAGGTTCCAGTACTTTATTAATTTGCCCGCTTGGTGCACCTGTTACAGGTTATTTGTGGTCTAATGGCGCAGTAAGTAATGAAATTAGCGTTACGGCAAGTGGTTGTTTTAACGTAACAATTACTGATTCAAATGGATGTACTTCAGTTTCTGAGCCAACTTGTATAAGCGTAAATCCTTTGCCACAAACACCTGTAATAATTTTAAATGGCGATGGTTCCATAAGTGCTTCTATTGTTGCCCCATCTTACATTTGGAATTTAAATGGTGTGCAATTAACAGAAACAACACAAACCATTTATCCAACAATAAATGGAGTGTATACTGTTAGTGCTGTTTCCGATAGCGGCTGTTTTTCAGGAATTTCAGAAACTTTTGATTACCTAATTACTAAAACAACTGCTCAAAATAAAACTGAAACTATTTCAATTTATCCAAATCCTGCCAATAATATATTTATCATAAGTGCCGAATTTGAACATTCCACTCAAATAAAAATTTCTATGACCGATATTTCTGGAAGAGTGGTAAGGGTAATTGAAAGTGGAAGTCTTTCTAAATCTTATTTGAAGGAAATAAATATTTCAGATTTAACCAACGGAATTTATTTTATTACCTTTAGCAATGATGACAAAACAATTACAAGAAAGTTGCTGAAAGAATAGTATACAATTTTTATTTTTTAAAAATGCCTCGAAAATATCGAGGCATTTTTTTTTAGCACTACATCAACAAAAAAACTCGTTTCATGTTTTTTATTGATATTTTTGTACCACTAAATAAAATACACATGTACACAGGAATGCTTCATACCCATAAACTAGTAGTTATATTATTTCTATTAATTTATTTGATAAAAACTGTATTGCTTTTGATGAACAAAACAGAAAGTCTTACCAAATTTACCAAAATGGTAAAAGTGCCAGAAATGATAGTTTCGTTTTTGTTTTTGGCTACAGGAGTTTATTTAATTATTGGCTTACCAGTGGTTAAACCAATTTTAATTGTGAAAATAATTTGTGTATTTGCTGCAATTCCATTGGCAGTTGTTGGATTTAGAAAATCGAATAAAATTTTAGCTACACTTTCATTGTTATTGATAATTGCTTCGTATGGTTTGGCCGAAATGAGCAAAAAAGCTACCAAAGTAGAAATAGCTGTAACTGAACCAAGCGAATTAGGAAAAAGTGTTTATGCTGCTCAATGCCAAAACTGCCATGGACTGGATGGAAAATTGGGAATGGCCGGTGCAAAAGATTTAACTGCTACCAACATGGTTAAAGATGATATTGTTTATTTATTGAACAACGGAAAAAACTCTATGCCTAAATTTAATGATGCATTATCTGCAGAAGAAATTGATGCCGTAACGGAGTACGTGCTTCAAATGAAAAAATAATGGCAAAGCAATTTACCTACACCTCAAAAATAGAAGAAACTTGCATTTTGGTGGGTTTGGTAAACCAAAAACAATCTGAAGAAAAAATAACGGAATACCTTGACGAACTGGAGTTCTTGGCAGAAACTGCAGGAATAAAAACTGTAAAAAGGTTCACTCAAAAATTAGAGCGACCAGATTCTAAAGTTTTTATTGGCACCGGCAAATTGCAGGAGATAAAATCATTCATCAAAGAACATAACATAACATCTGTAATTTTTGACGATGAACTGTCTCCCTCACAACAAAGAAACATTGAGAAAGAATTAGATATTTTAATTCACGACAGAACAACACTTATCTTAAATATTTTTGCTTCCAGAGCAAGGACATCGCACGCCAAAACACAAGTAGAATTGGCACAATTAGAGTATCTATTGCCGCGGTTGGCAAAAATGTGGTCGCATTTAGACAGGATAAAAGGTGGTATTGGAATGAAGGGTGCAGGTGAAAAAGAAATAGAAACAGACAGAAGAATTATTCGCGAAAAAATTGCTTTCCTTAAAGGGAAAATTGCTTTGATAGACAGGCAAATGTCCACCCAACGAAAAAACAGAGGAGAGTTGGTAAGGGTTGCCCTTGTTGGATATACAAATGTAGGAAAATCTACTCTGATGAATCAATTGGCAAAATCGGAAGTGTTTGCAGAAAATAAATTGTTTGCAACATTGGACACCACAGTAAGAAAAATTGTATTGGCACAGTTGCCATTTTTACTTTCAGATACCGTTGGATTCATCAGAAAATTGCCCACACAACTGGTAGAATCATTTAAATCTACTTTAGATGAAGTAAGAGAAGCCGACATACTTTTGCATATAGTAGATGTATCAAATCCTGCATTTGAAGACCACATAAATACGGTGAATAAAACTTTAATGGAAATTGGAGCAGGCAACAAACCTACATTGATGATATTTAATAAAATTGAT
>CAIMMJ010000270.1 GCA_903842515.1 uncultured Bacteroidota bacterium
AAAATAAATTAATTAAAATAAACATCTCATGAAAAAACATTGTATTGTCTCTATTTTTAGTTTTATTTTATTCTTTAATTTCAACAATAATTTTGCTCAACCACTATGGAACAAAACAATTGGATTTACTAACGATAGCTTATCACGTGTAGCAGCAGTAAAAGTAGCAATTGATAATACACAGCAAATTTATGTACTTACAAATTACAGTTTTCCCATTGCACAAAATATTCAGGAAAACAAAATTATTTTAAATAAGTACAACACTACTGGAGCATTGCTTTGGTCCTATACTTTCGATAATCAAGGTTTAAATAATGTTAGGGCTTTTGACATGAGAATAGATGGGTCTAATAACGTTTACATTGCCGGTGGTAGAATTGTTAACAATCAATTTTCCTTGTTGTTTTTTAAAGTTTCTATGAATGGAAATTTAAGTTGGGTGAAGTTTGGAAATACCGGATTCGATACCGACTATTACACAAATATAGAATTCAGGAATAATTTGTTTTACCTGCGATCAAATGCAGGTGTTGCAGTTTACAACCAAAATGGCATTGAGCAATACGTAATTTCGCAATACAATGGTGCATTTGATGTAGATTACTCCGGAAGAATAGTTCTATCTGCATATTTAAATAATAATAATAATTTAGTTAGATATACTGCAAGTGGTGCAATTGATTTTATGGATAGTACTTTGCAAGCAGATAAAATTTTATGCGATTACACCAACGAAATATTTTTGGTAAGTGGCCAAATTGGAATGTCCTCTTACGGTTTGGCTAAACACGATTCTAATGGGCAGTTTCAATGGTCTATGCAAGGATTACCTACTACACCTCCATTTGGAGATTGGAATTATGGAATAATGGCAACGGGACAAAACGAATATATTTTATACGGTGTTGCAGATTCCATGATTAAGTTTAATCAAGCCGGACAAATAATTTGGCAAAAAAATATGGACGGAATGGATGATTCACAAATTAGTGGAAAAATTATTGGCAATGGATTTTTGCTTTT
This sequence comes from uncultured Bacteroidota bacterium, assembly GCA_903842515.1. GTDB lineage: Bacteria > Bacteroidota > Bacteroidia > UBA4408 > UBA4408 > CAIMMJ01. The sequence goes on from CAIMMJ010000270.1 coordinate 1,027, forward strand.
TACAGGTTCAATAAATGGTTTTGCAGGTAGCGATGTAGTTACTAAAATATTTAATACAAATGGTACTGAAGTTTGGAGTCAATTGTACAACGGTTCTTTTACTGGAGGAGATTGGGGTATTGATGTAGATGCAGATAACGACGGAATTTATGTTGTTAGCCAATTGGAAGACTCCACCAACCTCATGAAATATTTGAGTCCTTTCTCCTCAGATTCTATAGAATTTTCGCAAGTATGCGTGGATAGTGTATGGATAGGTTCTGATGGTTTTGTGCATGTAAATATTTTTAACGGAAATTTTTCTCACATGAATTACCCAGCAATAAATATTGTTTCCTCAGCAGGGGATACTGTTTCTTTGGGTTCACTCAGCTTTTTTGCTCATCTTGGCAATTCTTATCAAGAGTATACAAATTCCATTACAGATACCACCATATCAGATTTTAGTAATTATAGTTTTTTTATTAAAAATTCATTCAATCCTGATACAATTGCTCAAATAAATTTTTGTTCTACCACAGGTATTGAAACAGAATCAAATTTATCAATTCAATTGTTTCCAAATCCTGCTGACCAATTTATTACTGTTGTAACTGATTTTGCAGATTTAAATTATAACCTAATCATCACCGATATTTTTGGAAGAGAAATTAAAAATGAACGAGTAAATAGTAAAAATTTTACAGTAGAAACTCAAAGTTTTTCAGAAGGAATTTACCTTATAAAGATTATGAATGGTAAAAATAGTGGCACAAGAAAATTTGTAATTAGTAGGTGAGATTATCTCCTATTTAATTTAGTTTATTTTGTATTTTTCAAAAAAAATGAATTCATCAGTTATTGTAAAAAGTCTTATTTTATTGATTTCATTGGTGATGTTTTTTCATTTGGCAATAGTGTTTCAATTTATTCCATATACAATTGCTTGGGGAGGCAGAATTAACAGTTTACAAGAAATGTATGTTTTTGAGTTTTTCTCCATAGTAATTAATTTGTTTTTAATAGTTGTATTATTAATTAGAGGTAATTACATCAGAAGTTTTTTCTCTCAAAAAATTGTTACTCGTATACTTTGGATATATTTTGTAATTTTTAGTTTAAATACTCTTGCAAATTTATTTGCAAAGACAAATTTAGAGAAGTCATTTTCGCTTCTCACCTTGTTATTTGCTGTGCACCTATTTACTATATTAAAAAATAAGAAATTTAATAACAATTAAATATCAATCAAAAATAAGTCATAGAACTATTTATTCTTGCAAAAAAAGAATAATAAACAGTGAAGCAACTTTTAGCATTTTTAATTTCATTTAATTTTATTGATTTAGGTTTATTTTCTCAAACTACTCCTATTTTTGGTTACGAAACAAAAATTCATACAGAAGGATTGTTTTTTGAAGCTCAACTATTTAGTTGTCCCTCAAATTCTCTTAAACTCAATAAAATTAGTTGACTTGGACGAAGATAAACGATTTTAATCTACCGTTTTTCTGTCCAAATTATTAAAAACATGGCATTTTTTCGGAGCGTTTTACGGCATCATTTTATCTGCTTATTTTTATGCAGCAAAATGCGGGGTACCCAAAGGGAAGTTCCCGACTTTAGGAAGGAAATCACCCTTTGGGTCGCAATTTTGCAAGTAAAAATAATTCCGACGTCAGGAGGAAAAGATAAAATGGAGCCTTGTTCGCCGCGGCGAATTTCTTGTTTACTTCTTTGTTTCAAGACAAAGAAGTGAATGGGTTTGGGCAAAGCCCAATTGAAAAAATTACAAAACGACTTTTTGAGGCTCAACTA
>CAIMMJ010000271.1 GCA_903842515.1 uncultured Bacteroidota bacterium
AAATTTTTATCAAAAGCATTACTGGTATTTCTTTTAATTTCAAATTTTGCACATTCTCAAAATTACATCTTTGATGAGTCAAAAATAAGAAACGACGACCCTGTAATATCTATGTTAGACAGCTTACAGTTTTCTGCAGCCTTTGAGAGCATTAATTTTACTTGCGACACTTCCAAACTAAACATTTTTAATTATTGCCCCGACTTAGTTCCACTGTTCAGCGACCAAGTGTATGAAGCAAGGTTAAAATTATTAGATGAGAAATCTCCCTTTGATTTGGTTTTTAATCCTGCTGTAAAAACTTATATTGATGTATATGCCATCCGCAAAAGAGCCCTTGTTTCTAGAGTTTTGGGATTGAGTCATTTGTACTTTCCTATGTTTGAAGAAGAATTAGACAGGTATAATTTGCCAATTGAATTTAAATACTTAGCCATTGTAGAATCTGCTCTAAACCCAACAGCAGTATCTAGAAGCGGAGCAGGCGGGTTATGGCAATTTATGTACCCTACTGGAAAAATGTTTGGACTAAACCAAGATTCATATACCGACGAAAGAAAAGATCCATTCGAATCAACAAAGGCAGCCTGCAAATATGTAAAATATTTATACGGAATGTTTGGAGATTGGCAAATGGTGCTTGCTGCATACAATTGTGGCCCTGGAACAGTAAATAAAGCAATAAGAAGAAGTGGAGGAAAAAAAACATATTGGGAAATTAGAGCTTATTTGCCTCTTGAAACACAAAACTACGTACCTGCCTTTATTGCGGTTAATTATGTTATGAATTATTCAAAAGAACATAATCTTTATCCAATTTCTCCTAAAAAAGAATTCTTTTTTGCCGATACAATCAAATTAAAATCAAGAACAGACTTAAAACATGTTGCAAATGTTCTTCAGGTGAACTTAGAAGATTTAAAATTTTTAAATCCAAAATATAAATCAACACTTATACCTTTCGATCTCGAAAATTCCATTCTGTGTCTTCCGTCCACATTAGTGGGAACATTTATTGCAAACGAAGATTACATTTATGATTTAAGCAAAGAAAATATTAACATAGCCTACAGAAGTACATCTAATTTTGGAAGTAACCTCGTAACTAAGCTTCCAAGCTATCACATCGTTAAAAAAGGAGAAGGAATTTTAAGTATTGCAAAAAAATATCATTGCTCAATTGCCGAAATAAAATCGTGGAATAAGCTAAAAAGCAATCATATTTCTCCTGGCAAAAAACTTATTGTATATACTGAAAATTCTGTGGCTACAACTGTTTCTAAACCAAAAACAACTTATACAACTGTAGTATACGAAAGCAGTTCACCAGCAATTGGTAATTTAGATTTTTCTGATAACAATACACAAACTATCGACTCTATTTCATCATCTCATTTAAATTCTGGCTCAGTTTTAAAAACAGAAGCAAATGTTCAACAAAAGCAAACGGATAAACTAACAGAATTATTTTATGTAGTGCAAAGAGGCGATACACTTTGGAAAATTGCTAATAGGTACAATGGGCTTACCGTTGAAGAATTAAAAAAAGCAAATCAAATATCTGATAATAAATCACTTAAACTTGGCACTAAGTTAAAAATACCTCTTAAAAGTTAACTTTATTATACAACTTTAAACATTTATCGAAGCTTTTATTATTTTTGTAGAAATAAATTCGAAATAATAAAAGATGAAATATTTGGAGTTTGAAAAATTCGAAAGCTCATTTAATGAATTTCCAGTTATTCTTTTGGCGCTATCCGAAAGTAAGGAATTGATTTATGCAAATAATTTTGGTAATTCAGTTATCAATTTCGCAAAAAATAGTAGAGATGAAAGTTCTTCAATTTTAAACTTGCTTTTCCCTTCAAAAAAACAGCAAGAACTTCTTAATGAATTTTTTGAAACCTCAAAAAACAGTTTAATTGATATTCCAGAAGTAGAAATTTTAAATAAAAAAGGAGAGCTATTACTAGTTAACTGGAAAATAAAACAGAGAGATACAACGCTTTTTCCTGAATTTAAATATTGGTTAATTGGCCAAGATACTACACCAGCATTTTTAATAAAAAAGAAACTCATAGAGAGTGAAAGTAAATTTAACTTTATTTCAAAGGCAACCAATGATGCAATATACGAGTGGGATTTGATACTAGATGAGTTAAAATGGTACGAAGGAATAAAAAATATTTTTGGACACGAAGAAGAAAATATAGAAAATAATATCAATTGGTGGAAACTTCATTTGCACCCGGATGATGCCTTAAAGGTTGAGCTAAGTTTAGGTGAGGCAATTAGTTCTGACAAGGATTTTTGGATAGAAGAATATAAATTTTTAACGAATGATGGAAAATATGCTTCAGTACTGGACAGGGCATATATTATTAGAAATGAAAATGGAAAAGCCATAAAAATGATTGGCGGAATGCAAGATATATCCGACTTAAAAAAAATAGAACAAAAGCTTCTCGAAAAAAATAGGAAGCTTTCTGAAATAGCATTTTTTAATTCGCACAAGCTTAGAGCACCACTAGCCAGAATAATTGGTCTTGTTAGCACTTTAGACCTTGAAGAAGAAATTTTTTCTGAAACCACAAAAGACACAATAAAAAAACTTGTAGATTCTACCAAAGAACTTGACCAAATGGTGAAAGAAATGGGGAAACTTACAAATATTTAAGTTAAATTTATTTCATCATGTATTGCAATATCATACTTTTGCACTTGAAATGAAAAACAAAATAATTCTCTTTCTATTTATTTTCACACTGTATACTAGTTCTACAATTTATGCCCAATGTGCCATGTGTAGAGCAATCCCAACCTCAAATCAAGAAGCTGGTGGAAATATTGCCAATGGATTAAATACAGGAATTTTATACTTAATGGCTGTTCCCTACATTCTTATTTTGGCTTTTGTAGCTTTTTATTTTAGAGAAAAAATTAAAGCTGTTTATTTACAATTTTTTGTTGCCAAATAATTCTCTAACTGGCCGAAGTTTCTTCTATAATTTTTTGAACTCTTCCTATTTTTCTGCTTTCTAAAATTACCTTTATGCCTCTGCTATGGTATGGTTTTGATGTTAGTATGCCTCTAACTTTGCCCAAAGTTAGCTTTCCTGTTTTCTGGTCTTTTTTAAGAACTACCTCTACGCTAGAATGTAATTTTATATTTTGTAAATAATTTGCAGGATTACTTTTTGCATCAACTTTTTCTGGCAAAGTCATATCAAAATCTATGGTTTTTTAAGGAATATTAAATTGCTAAAATTGAAAGTGTAAATTTGCAAAAAATTAATTATGTTTCAAGAATCCACAAAAAAAACAAACCTGAGCGAATTAGGGGAATTTGCTCTAATAGAAAAACTTACTAATGCATTTACAGTAAAAAATCAAACAACACAAAAAGGCATTGGCGATGATGCTGCAGTAATAAACGTAGGCAAAGAACTTATGTTAATTTCAACGGATATGTTAGTAGAAGGTATACATTTTGACCTAGTTTATTCTCCGCTCAAACACCTTGGATTCAAAGCTATTTCTACTAACGTATCAGACATTGCCGCTATGAACGGAATTGCAAAACAAGTTACAGTTTCATTAGCAGTTTCTAGCAAATATACCATTGAAGCATTAGAGGAATTGTACCAAGGAATTTGGTTAGCTTGCGAAAAATTTAAGGTAGATTTAATTGGCGGAGACACAACATCTTCACCTACGGGCTTAACAATCTCCATCACTGTTGTTGGAACTGTTGACCCTGAAAAAATTGTATATAGAAATACTGCAAAAGAAAATGATCTTATTGTTGTTTCAGGAGATTTAGGCGGGGCTTATGTAGGACTTCAAATTCTTGAGAGAGAAAAACAAGTTTATCTTTCCTCTCCCGGAATTCAACCAGAATTAGAAGGGTTTGATTATATTCTTGAGAGACAACTTAAACCCGAAGCAAGAGTAGACTTAAAAGAATTGTTCGAAAAGTTAGAGGTTCTTCCAACTTCTATGATTGATGTTTCGGATGGACTTTCTTCGGAGTTACATCACATTTGCAAACAATCTAATTTGGGTTGCGTAATTTTTGAAGAAAAAATTCCTATTGACCCAACTACATACCAAACAGCAAGAGATTTAAACCTAGACCCCACAGTTTGTGCTCTTAACGGTGGAGAGGATTACGAACTATTATTTACCATTCCACTCAATGAATATGATAAAATTAAGGGAAATCCAAACTTTACGGTAATTGGTCATACAACCGATAAAAATTCTGGTTTAAACTTACATTCAAAAAGTGGAACTATTGTTCCCATTTTGGCTCAAGGGTGGAATTCATTTAATACAAACTCTCATTAATTTGGACTTAAAACGCTTCAAAAAAAATTCTGTATTATTAAAAAAAGAAAATAGTTTTTTTCTAAAATCTCTCAAAAAAAAGAACGAAAGAAAATTAGATAATTCTTTTCATCAATTGCATACCGATGTTTTTGAAAATATAAATTGTTTGCAATGTGCTAACTGTTGCAAAACCACCAGCCCTATGGTTAGAGAAACAGATATAAGTAAAATTGCTCACCACTTAAAAAAAAAACCAGGTGAAATAATCACCAAATATTTTCTTAAAGAAAACGACGGAACTTATATTGTAAATTCTGCTCCATGTCCGTTTTTAGATGCGGAAAACTATTGCTCTATTTATGCAGTTAGGCCGGGTGCATGCAGAGAATTCCCGCATACCAACAGAAAAAAAATGAGTCAAATATTAGATATTACTATAGAAAATACATTAGTATGTCCGGCTGTTCTTGAAATTGTTGAGCAGCTAAAAAAAATTCAGTTGTAAAATTTTATCTTTTATTTTTAAAAAATGTAGTTAACAAGGTACTGGCTTCATCATCACAAACTCCATATTTTATTATAGTTTTAGGATGAAGCACATTTGAATTGAGCAAAGAAAATCCACGTTTAGTATCGGGAGCAGCAATAACAATTTTACCAATTTTAGACCAGTAGCAAGCACCTGCACACATCAAACACGGTTCAAGTGTTACGTAAAGTGTACAATCCATTAAATACTTGGCACCTAAAAAATTAAATGCAGAAGATAACGCCAACATCTCGGCATGTGCAGTAGCATCGTTTAGCATTTCTGTTTGATTGTATGCTCTTGAGATTATTGTATTATTAGAAACCACAATAGCACCTACAGGAACTTCATTGGCATCGAAAGCTATTTTTGCCTGCTTTAATGCCTCCTTCATAAAATATTCTTCGGTATAAAATTCCATAATTTAGTTTCAAAAAGTTTTTATTTACTTAAGCAAAATAGTGATTTTTAGATTAATTTCGCACAAAAGAAATAATTTTATGTTAAGAACAAACAATTGCGGTGAGCTAAGAATAAATCATGTAGGCAAAGAAGTAGAATTGTGCGGATGGGTGCAAAAATCAAGAGACTTGGGTGGCATGACGTTTATTGATTTAAGAGATCGTTATGGAATTACTCAATTGGCATTTAACATGGAAACCAATGCAGAGCTTTGTAAATCGGCAAGAGGTTTAGGAAGAGAATTTGTAATAAAAATAACCGGACAAGTTGTTGAAAGAAGCAATAAAAATTTACAAATAGGAACAGGTGAAATTGAAGTAATTGTAGAAAAATTAGAAGTATTAAACACCGCCAAAACTCCACCTTTTACTATAGAAGACAATACAGACGGAGGCGATGAACTAAGAATGAAGTATCGTTATTTAGATTTACGAAGAAATGCGGTTAGAAAAAATTTAGAGTTACGACACAGGCTTTCTATTGAAACACGAAGATATTTAGATGGTATGGATTTTATTGAGGTGGAAACTCCTGTTTTAATTAAATCTACACCCGAAGGAGCAAGAGATTTTTTGGTTCCTTCGCGAATGAACCCCGGAGAATTTTATGCCTTGCCACAATCGCCTCAAACGTTTAAACAACTTTTAATGGTGGGAGGGTTTGATAAATATTTTCAAATTGTAAAATGTTTTAGAGACGAAGATTTAAGAGCCGATAGACAACCAGAATTTACGCAAATAGACTGTGAGATGTCGTTCGTAACTCAACAAGATATTTTAGATACGTTTGAAGGATTAATGAAACATCTCTTTAAATCGGTTAAAAATATTGATTTGCCAAAATTTCCAGTAATAACTTATGCCGAAGCAATAAGTAATTATGGCAACGATAAGCCCGACATTCGTTTTGAAATGAAGTTTAAGGATATGACAGACTTGGTTAAAAACAAAGGCTTCAAAGTTTTTGACGATGCAGAAATAGTAGTGGGAATTTGTGCTAAAAAAGCTGCAACATATACAAGAAAAGAAATTGACGAGTTAACCGATTTTGTAAAACGTCCTCAGATTGGCGCTACAGGATTAATATACATGAGAGTAAACGAAGATGGCACTTTAAAATCATCTGTAGATAAATTTTACAACGAAGATGAATTAAAAAAATGGAGTACGTTATTAGAAGCAGAAAAGGGAGATTTAATTTTAGTGTTGGCAGGTGCAAAAAACAAAACATTAAAAGCAATGTCTGAATTACGTTTAGAAATGGGAAATCGTTTAGGTTTAAGAAATCCTGATGATTATAAATGTTTATGGGTTGTAGATTTTCCAGCGCTGGAATGGGACGAAGAAAACAACAGATGGCACGCCATGCACCATCCGTTTACTTCTCCAAAACCGGAAGACATAGATTTATTAAATTCCAATCCGGGCAATGTAAGAGCCAATGCTTACGACATGGTTATTAACGGAGTTGAGGTTGGCGGTGGATCAATAAGAATTTTTAATAAAGAATTACAAGCAAAAATGTTTGATGTTTTGGGTTTCACAAAAGAAGAAGCACAAAAACAATTTGGCTTTTTAATGAATGCTTTTGAGTACGGTGCACCCCCGCACGGCGGCATAGCATTTGGATTTGATAGAATTTGTTCGTTGTTTGGCGGCCAAGAAAGTATAAGAGATTTTATTGCTTTCCCAAAAAACAATTCGGGCAGAGATGTTATGATTGATGCACCATCTACCACCGACGAAAAACAACTAAAAGAGTTGAGTATTCGAGTTCAAATTTAACTACTCTAAACCTTGAACTAAAAGTCTGTGATTTTTTGTAAGGATTTATTGGACCATGCAATCCATCAAAAGCGAAGCCTTGGTTGGTGGTTTTTTAATTCAGCAAATTGCACTTTTATTTCTTTTATTGTCTCTAGTAACCTCAATTTCTTTG
>CAIMMJ010000272.1 GCA_903842515.1 uncultured Bacteroidota bacterium
ACCTACCATGTTTTCTGTTACATACACAGGAATAAATTTATTTCCATTGTGCACTGCAAGTGTTTGTCCTACAAAATCAGGAATAATCATTGATTTTCTGGACCAGGTTTTAATGGCTTGCTTTTTTCCTGAAGCAACCATATTAGTAACCTTTTTTTCTAGTTTAAAGTCCACAAAAGGACCTTTTTTTAACGAACGAGCCATTTATTTATCAATTATTATTTTTTCCTTTTTTCGATTATGTATCTGTTTGAACTTTTCTTAAGAGTTCTGGTTTTGTATCCTTTTGCAGGAACTCCATTTCTTGATCTTGGATGTCCTCCAGAAGCTCTACCTTCTCCACCGCCCATTGGATGGTCTACCGGATTCATTGCAACTGGACGAGTTCTAGGTCTCTTGCCCATCCAACGAGTTCTACCTGCTTTACCAGATACCTCTAAATTGTGGTCGGGATTAGAAACAGAACCAATAGTTGCTTTGCAAGTAGTTAGTATCAATCTAGTTTCGCCAGAAGGCATTTTTATAACAGCATATTTTCCATCTCTTGCAGCCAATTGTGCATAGCTTCCGGCACTTCTAGCTATAGAGGCACCTTGACCCGGACGTAATTCTATGTTGTGGATGATTGTTCCTAATGGAATCTCGGAAAGAAATAATGTATTACCAACATCAGGAGTTGCACCAGTTCCGGATAAAATTGTTTGACCAACTTTTATTCCATTTGGGGAAACAATGTATCTTTTTTCTCCGTCTTTGTAAAATACTAAAGAGATTCTAGCGGAACGGTTTGGATCGTACTCGATTGACTTAACGGTAGCAGGGATGCCATCTTTGTCTCTTTTGAAATCGATGAAACGATAATTTTGTTTGTGACCACCACCGATATATCGCATGGTCATTTTACCAGAGTTATTTCTACCTCCAGATCTTTTTGCACCTGCAAGTAATGACTTTTCAGGTGTGTTAGTGGTTATTTCACTATAGTCGCTAACGAGTTTGAATCGTTGCGACGGTGTCAACGGTCTAAGTTTTTTAAGTCCCATTTTTAATTTTCAGCTGATAGGCTACCCAGCTATAGTTTAGTTAATAAATATTTTAAATGTTGTTATACAAATCTATCGATTCGCCCTTCTTTAAGGTAACAACTGCTTTTCTGTGTCTGTTTGCAATACCCGAAACAATTCCGTTTTTGGTATTTCTAGATTTAAATTTACCGATATAGTTTTGTGTGTTTACTGCTTCTACAGTTACACCATACGTTTTTTCTACGGCTTCTTTAATCTGTAATTTATTTGCACCTCTTGCTACAACAAAACCATAACGATTTAATTTCTCGGTAAGCTTGTTCATTTTTTCGGTAATTACCGTCTTAATTAAGATATTCATTGTTCTGTTTTAGTTTAAAAGGTTTTCAATTTCTTTTACCGAACCTTCAGTTATTATCAGATTTTGTGCGTTTAACACATCATAAGTGTTTAACTGAGAAGCATTTACCACTGTGGTGTTGCTTAAATTTCGGGAGGACAAATATACGTTTTTAGTTGAATTAGCAAGTACTAAAAGTGTTTTTTTCTCAGAAAGTTGAAGATTTTTTATTAATTGGATATAATTTTTAGTTTTTGGAGACTCAAAATCAAAATCCTCTAAGCATAATATGCTGTTATTCTGTGCTTTGTAAGAAAGAGCTGATCTTCTTGCTAAATCTTTAACTTTTTTATTTATTTTAAAACTATAGTCTCTTGGTACAGGTCCAAAAATTCTACCACCACCTACAATTGTACCAGATTTTCTACTTCCTGCTCTTGCTCCTCCGGTTCCTTTTTGTTTTTTTAGTTTTCTTGTAGAATATGCAACTTCGTTTCTTTGTTTGCTTTTGTGTGTTCCTTGGCGTTTGTTTGCCATAATGGATTTAACATCCAAATAAATAGCATGATCGTTTGGAGCAATTCCAAAGATATCTTTTGCAAGGTTTACTTTCTTAGAGGTACTTTTCCCCTCTTTATTCATTACTACCAATTCCATATTATTTCTCAATTAAAATGTAAGAACCTTTAGCACCTGGGATAGACCCTTTAACCACGATTAAGTTTTGGTCGCTAAATATTTTAACTATTTGAAGATTTTGTACTTTAACTCTGTCGCCACCCATTCTACCGGCCATTCTCATGCCTTTGAATACTCTTGAAGGCCAAGAAGATGCACCTAATGAACCTGGCGCTCTAAGACGGTTGTGCTGTCCGTGAGTTTGCCCACCAACACCAGCAAAGTTGTGACGCTTTACAACACCTTGAAAACCTTTACCTTTTGAAGTTCCAATTACATCAACAAACTCGCCCTCAGCAAAAATATCCGCTTTAACTTCTGAACCAGTTTTTAATTCTTTATTGAAGTTATCAAATTCAACCACCTTTCTCTTTGGAGTTACACCTGCTTTTTTAAAGTGACCTTTTAAAGCGTTTGTTGTGTGCTTGTCTTTTTTATCATCAAAACCCAATTGTAAAGCTTCATAGCCATCAACTTCTTGAGTTTTTACTTGTGTAACAACACAAGGGCCGGCTTCTATGACACTGCAAGGTATCTGTTTTCCGGCTTCGTCGAAAATGGATGTCATCCCGACTTTTTTTCCTATTATTCCTGCCATTTTTATTTGTTTTAACCCTTAACCTCTAGCAAAAGAGGGATCGGCTTTTATTAATTTAATTAACTAAACTTTTATTTCTACTTCAACTCCACTTGGTAATTCCAGCTTCATTAGAGCATCTACTGTTTTTGAAGTTGAACTATAGATATCTAACAACCTTTTGTATGAACAAAGTTGAAATTGTTCTCTAGCTTTTTTGTTTACGTGCGGTGATCTTAGTACAGTAAAAATCTTTTTGTTGGTTGGTAATGGAATTGGACCATTAACAATTGCACCTGTAGATTTTACAGTTTTTACGATTTTCTCGGCAGATTTGTCTACCAGATTGAAGTCGTATGACTTTAACTTAATTCTTATTTTTTGGCTCATTTTTAAAGAACGTAGCTGGTTTATATTAGATTATACTTTTTCTGTTTTACCTTTTGACTTTGC
>CAIMMJ010000273.1 GCA_903842515.1 uncultured Bacteroidota bacterium
TAATTATATGAAAAATAAAAAATTATTATTTTTTTGCTTATTCATAAATTCTGTTCTCTTATTTGGACAAGCTAAAATAAAAGACAGTTTTGTATTGAATACAAAGGAGAAAAAACCTTACATATTTTCTGTTATATCAAATACAGAGCCCCAGTTAAAGCCAACCGATACGTTAATTGTAAAGTTTACATTTAGCCTTTTAGGTGAAAATGAAAACGAAGGTTTAAATGAAAATTTTTATTCATTTAAAATGAAATATACCAAACAAAATTGTTTATTGGCTTCGCAAGCTTTGCCCGAAAATATTGTAAGCAAACTTGCCATAAATTCAGGAAAATTTCCCCCCAGCTACGAAATTTTTGTAAAAGATAGAATTACAAAAAACATGAATTTAATTTTTAGGCAAATAGAAAGCGATTTAAAATTAAAAAAGATTGGAAAATTTGAATAATCGACAAATGTCTTTTGTTTTTAGAAAAAAGTCGTATATTTGTTCAAATATTTAAAATTATGGAGCCACTTCAATTAAATGATCCTCAAGTTTCTTATGGAGCAATAGATGATTACGGAGTTTTTTCTTTTATTGATATGGTTAGGAAAGGAATAAAATTTAGCTTGTTTTCTAAGTTTGCTGGCAATATTCCATTCACACAAAACGATTGGTCAAATTTTTTACATATCTCTGAAAGAACATTACATCGCTATCAAAAAGAGCAAGGAACCTTTGATTCTCCTCAATCAGAAAGAATTTTAGAAATAGCGCTATTGTATAATAAAGGCAAAGAAGTTTTTGGAGATGCAGAAAAATTTAATCTTTGGTTAGATTCAAAAAATCTAGCCTTAGGTGGTATAAAACCAAAAAGTTTATTTGATAGTACCTTTGGAATAAATCTTCTAAAAGATGAACTTATTAAAATAGAATACGGTGTTTTGGCATGATTGTATTTAGATTGTGCAAATCAAAATTCTCTAAAGACTTATCTGGTAAAGGGAGCGAATTAAGTGGAGGAAGATGGAATAGCAAGGGAGTTGCATTAATTTATTGCTCAGAGTCAAGGGCGCTATGCACAACGGAAATTGCAGTTCATACTTCTTTAGGAATAGTTCCAAAAGATTACCAAATGATTTCGATTGAAATTCCGGATAATATAAAACAGAAAGAAATTGCGGTGTCTAATTTACCAGATAATTGGAAGAGTTTTCCTCCAACGCATTTTACACAATCGTTTGGAGATAATTTTGTTAAGGAAGATAAATACCTTGTTTTAAAAGTGCCTTCTGCTGTTGTAGAGGGAGATTTTAATTACCTTGTAAATCCAAAACACAAAGAGTTCAGAAAAATTAAAATAGTTGAGATTAAGTCCTTTTATTTTGATGCAAGATTGTTTAACAAGCACTAGCGTATTCATTCTTAATAACTATTGATAATTTATTTTTATTTGGTGGAATTGCTCAAGTAGTTTTGTAATAATAAAAAGATAATGAAACAATACCATCAGCTATTAGAACATGTTTTAGAACATGGAGTAAAAAAAGAAGATAGAACAGGTACAGGAACAATAAGTGTTTTTGGCTATCAGATGAGATTTAATCTTAATGAAGGGTTTCCGCTTTTAACTACAAAAAAAGTTCATACAAAATCTATTATTCACGAATTGCTTTGGTTTTTAAAAGGGGAAACAAACATTAAATATTTAACTGAAAACGGAGTAAGTATTTGGAACGAATGGGCAGATGAAAATGGAGAATTGGGTCCTGTTTATGGCTCACAGTGGAGAAGTTGGCCCGATTCAAATGGAAATAAAATAGATCAAATAAAAAATGTTGTAGATCAAATAAAAAAAAATCCTAACAGTAGAAGGTTAATTGTAAGTGCCTGGAATGTTGCCGAAGTTGATAATATGAAACTTCCTCCTTGCCATACTTTTTTTCAATTTTATTGTGCAAACAATAAGTTAAGCTGTCAACTTTATCAAAGGAGTGCAGATATTTTTTTAGGAGTTCCATTTAATATTGCATCTTATGCTTTACTTACAATGATGGTTGCACAAGTTTGTGATTTGGGTGTAGGCGAATTTATTCATACGCTTGGCGATGCCCACATTTATTCCAATCATTTAGAACAGGTGAATCTTCAATTGTCTCGTGAAATCAGAGAACTGCCACAAATGAAAATTAACCCCAACAAGAAAGATATTTTTTCTTTTGATTACAGTGACTTTGAACTAGAAAACTACAATCCTCATCCAGCCATTAAAGCTCCTGTAGCAGTTTAGTATTTTGAATAAAAAGCCTGTAATAAATTTAGTTGCTGCTGTTGCAAATAATAATGTGCTTGGAAAGGACAATAAATTAATTTGGCATTTACCTGCAGATTTAAAGATGTTCAAGAATTTAACCTCAGGAGGAACAATATTGATGGGAAGGAAAACGTTTGATTCCATTGGGAAACCATTGCCAAATAGAGAAAATGTAGTTGTTACAAGAGATACAAATTTTAAACAAGAAGGCTGCATTATTTTCAATTCATTAGAACAAGCTATAGAAAACTTAAAAAGTAGAGAAA
>CAIMMJ010000274.1 GCA_903842515.1 uncultured Bacteroidota bacterium
AAATACAATATCAAAACCATTTTCGTAAAGTTTTTGCAATAATTCTGGTGATTTTTGAACCTGTAAAGGTTCTCCGTCTTCTACACCTTCTGCATCCACCCCTGTTACAAGAGTTGCCCAATTAAATGTGGAATATCCAACAGTATGATTGGTTGAAGTTCCATTAGCATAGGATGATGGTGGTATCATATTTTCATTTCTAACTTCTTCCAATAGGCCACTCCCTGAAACTACATTGTCAGTTCCATTCATTTGGAAATAATCCCATAGCCCATATTCTCCCTCTCTCAAGGATTTTTTATCAAATGAAACACCTTCTACAAAAACAAATGGCTTAGTCAGTTTACGATTGCCACAACCATATTTTATAAATAATTTTAATTTGGCATATGGATTATATGAATTCTGGCTAGTTTCAGAACGATAATCAAAATCGGGGTAGAAAATTCTATTATCTGCTTCTGTTTCAACTAAAAAGTCATATTTAACGTATTTTTTGTAGCGAAAGGTAAGCTCATTAACTTCTGAAAAAGAAAGAAATGAGGTAAATAGTAATATTAATAAAATTAAGAATTTTGTTTGATTATTTTTCATACTGTATAATTAGTTTGAGGGTATGTTTTAATCTTGGTATATTTTTGTCATTTCGGTCTTCAAATAAACCATTGTATTCAATTGCAAATTTCTTTTTAAAATAATTGTAGTAGTTTACAAGAATTAGAGAATCCGATGAAGCAGAAATGGTTGATGATTGATTTTTTTCATGGGATATTCTACAATCAATTGGCATAAGTGAACCATCGTAAAAATCTCCTCTAATTAAAAAATAATTTGGAACATATTCTTTTTCTGAAAGCCACATTCCTTCGGGGTCAATATTAATATAACCATTGGTGTAATAATAAGATTCTGGTTTCCTTTTTTTGAAATAATTCTTGAACTTAAACTCAATATATATTCCAAAAGTAGTTGGGTCAATTTGAACTTCTGAAATGTATATATCTGATCTCGTATTTTTATAAATGTTAAAATTTTTATCTTCAAACAAATATTCAGTATCATCAACCTTAAAATAAATTTTTGTCTTTCCGTTGCCAAAATTAGATGGCTCTCTAATATCCTTTTTGCATCCCACAAGAGCTAAACTAAAAAAAATTAAGACTATTGAAACAATATTTTTCATGTTATGGAATTTCAATTACTATTCTATTTAATTTGTCTGGCTCTAGTTTAGTGGTTTTATAAGCACCACATTTACTAATGTATCTTTTGCCCTTTGCTATGCCATCATAACCTATACTTAAGTTACCACTTAACACATTTCGTAAGTTTTTTTCGTAAAACACCCCAGAGCTATCAATTAGATTTTGTCCTCTTTTTATTTTTAACTCAAACTCAATATTTTCTTTTGTGAAAGGATAATCATCCTTATATTTTGTTACATAAATACTATCAGAAGAATAGTATCCTCCCCAACCTGGCGAGTTTAGGAACTTTAGAACCACTCTGTAGGCTAAATTTTGCTTTTGAGGAAAAAGATATGCTTTATAAACGTGTTCTTTTAAATCTTTTCTATTTATTTCACTTAGTGGTATATACTTATCGAAATAACCAAGTTCGGTTTCACTTTTGTTTAAATGATAAGCCCAAATAGAAACATACTCCATCCTATTTTTTTCCAATTCAAACTCGCAATACCCATTTTGGTTGGTGTAAGCAGTAGAGGTGAAGCGTTTAGGTTTCCTTAGAGTGAATAAGCCATTGGACCTATAGGTCTCCTTGTCAGTAAAAATAGGATTTTGTACTTGCGAAATATTTAACTGAATGTTTGGAATTGGCAAACCCGTTAAAGTATCAATCAAAACAATTTTTATTGTACTGGGGAATTTTGTTTTTTTACATGAAACAAAAGCAACACCAAGAACAAAAGCAAACATTAAAAAGTTTGTTTTCATTTTTTTGAATTTAAAATTATTTTCATCTCCTCATTTTCCTTTTTCAACTCTATCATGTACAAAGTCAATTCTTCAATTTTTTTCATTTGTATTTTTTGCATTTCAAAAATATCTACTTCTTGGTTTTCTATTTCTTTGGCAGAAAGAACATCTGGCAAATGTTTGTTTTTTGCAATAAATTTTTCTACTTCTTTTAACGGAGTAAGTTTGTACTCTTTTTCAAAAACGTAATCGCACCAACCGTTGGCACAAACTTTAATTTTTTTGGATGTAATGTCTCCTAACGTAATTATATTTCCTTCAAAAATAGAAAGTCCTGTTACCGCAAGTTTGGCATTAGCATTATATTGATTGGAAGTTGTGTTAACAATTAACCTACTAAGAAAAGTATTGCCAGATACTTTTAAACCTCCATCAACATCAAGTTTTTCTGAAGGATTATTTGTTCCAATGCCAACATTTCCTATGGTGTATTTTATGTTGCCATTGCCATTGTCTGCATTGTCCCATACTCCTTGGCGAATAGGCACACCGTTAATTAAAAAATCGCCACCGTTGGTATTTATACTTCCATTTACATTTAGTGGAAACTCAGGATAAGAATTACTGCCAATGTTCACAGGCCAACAAGTATATGTATGTGTAATGCCAGAAAACCACCTAGCTGTAAGCGATTGCTGTGCCCCTTGCCCTGATTGACCAGTGCATTCCGCAACCAGTTCGGGTTTCCACATTTGATCTTTTAGTTCACTCCTACTTTGAGAAAATAGTTGTCCATTTTCACCAACAGTTAAAAAATTGAATTCTGAATTGGATAAGTTATTCAACTTTAAATTTCCAATTACATCAACATTTCCCTCAAACTTTGCATTTCCACCCCTTACTTCAAATTTTTCTGAAGTTCCATTATTTACATTTTCACCAATCAATAAATTCTCTTGAATTTTTACAGAATTCTGAAATTTACTTTCACCAACAAATTTGGAGTTTTCGTCCATGGTATATATATGACCCCGAATAGAATCTGCAGAAACTTTTGTAGCAGAAATATCACCGGCGTTTAATACTCCAGCGTCCACTGTATCAGCATCAAACTGCCCTTGTTGATAAACATTTTGGTCCACATAAATATTTCCTCTTACCCTTAAATTTCCAAAAATATCTAATCGCTGTAGTGGATTTGCAACACCAATTCCAACAAAACCATTGGGCTGAATTCTCATTCGTTCTACATTGTTTGTCCTAAATAAAAAAGGATAATTATTGGTTGTTCCAATAAAATTGCTGAAGCTTCCAGTATTTCCATTGGTGTTCCAAGATGTTTGAGCTATTGTAATACTTTGACATATCACAAAACTAAGCACAGTAAGTAGGAATCTACTTTTGTGAATTGATTTTTTTAGAGTTGTTTTCATGTTTTGGGTTTTATAAATTTTTATTCGAATTATTTACTCTAGGTGATTAGAATTTTACCATTAATTTTTGGTAATTTTTGTTGCGTAAACCTAAATAAAAAAAGAATTAAAAATGCAAATGGTAGGGTTGTATTTTTTTGTTAAATTTTTTTATGTTCTTGCAAAGTCCTTATTTTATTGATGATTAA
>CAIMMJ010000275.1 GCA_903842515.1 uncultured Bacteroidota bacterium
ACATCATACCAGCTGGTGTTTCTACTGCGATACGTTCATCACGAGCCAATGGTTCATCTGCTAAATTTATTGGCTGTTCGTACTCTGGCTCTGCAGGAGCAGGTTCTGGTGTTGCTGCTGGATCCGGTGTTGGTTTTGCAGGAGCAGGTTTATTGTTAGATGTACGAGTTGGTAATTCTATTTCTGGTGTTGTCTCTGGCTTTGGTTTTGGTATAGAATCAGCTGCTTGTTCTTTTTCTGCAGGTGTAGGTTTTTTACCGATTTCTATACCGTATAACTCTTGTGCTTTCTTGGCAACTTCTGAATCAAGCGGTTTGCCTGTGCCACGAACAGGATATTCTTCTTTGCTTTGTAATGCTTGGGGTTGTATTTTGCTAGCAAACCCGCTCCAGAATCCTTCTTTTAATACGTCTTTAATCTTCACTTCGAAATCTCCTAACTCCGCGGGCAAATTTAGCAGGATCTTGAGCACGTATACTGTTTAACAATCTACGCTCAAGTTCAGCAGCTTGCTCTGTATCATAGTTTTCTTTGATATAATTGATCAAATTTATAGCACCCTGAATTACATGGCTAGCACGACTTTCCACAAGATTTTCCCTGTCTTTGGTAACAGGCATGTGGGCCAGCTCATCAAGTATGCTGCGGGTACGTTTCTGCAAAATCTACTCCATTATTAGATATTTAGTGTAGTAATTAATTATAAATGTGTTATAAATCTTTGTAAATACAACATGAACCCTTATTTTTGTGTAATGCCGTTTTTTGGAGCAGAACTCTCTTCCAATTCCAACAAAATCACTCCTTGTTGTTTGTTAAAAAATAATTCAAACATCGATGAAATTAGACAAAAAATGCTCGATCATCAACAGCCTGTTGAATGTTCAGTATGTTGGAATCTTGAACAAAAAAATATCAAAAGTGATCGTCAGTATAAAAACGAGGCATTTGATTTTTATCTTAATAAAGATATTAAATCCATTGAAGAAGATTGTAAAAAAGGTTTATATTCCGAACAAATTATAAAAATTTACACATCAAATTTATGTAATAGCACTTGTGTCACATGCGATTCATATAGTAGCTCTGCTTGGTCCTCACTTAAAGGGATAAAAGAAAAAAAATCTATTATCTCAATTTCTGCATTGGCTCAACTTGACTACAGCAATATTAAGATGCTTAGTTTTGTAGGAGGCGAACCATTATACGAAAAAATAAATTTTGATATTTTAAATTATCTTATCAAAGCAGGAAATACAAATTGTTTTATTTCTATTGTAACAAACGGATCAGTTAAATTAAATCCAGATCAACTTAACATTCTAAAAAAATTTCAAAATTTAAATATTTGTCTTAGTATTGATGGCATCGGCAAACGATTTGAATATATTAGATATCCGTTAAAATGGGACTTATTATTAAAAAATATAGAATTGTTTAAGTCGCTCAATATTAATTTAAGTGTAAGCTATACCATCAGTAATTTAAATTTATTATACTATAGTGAAACAATCGATTGGTTTAACAAACAAAATTTGCCATATAATCATAATATTGTAAAATATCCGTTACATTTTTCTATCAATTCTTTACCAAAAGAATTTAAGTCATTATTGTCTATCGAAGCAAAACACTTACTAAGAAAACATCTACCACAAGATGACGCCCAATTTGTTTTTTTTGTAAAAGAACTGGGTCTTCAAGACAACTTAAAGAATATTTCAATTAAAGATTACATGCCAGAAATGTATGATCTTATTCAGAAAAATATTTAACAATGTCCGGAAACGTTTGTTTCCAGTTATTTTTTCTAATAGGATCCCATTGATCTGTAAAATTCAAAATTGATTGATACGATTCAAAAGAGTGTGACAAAATAATTTTACTAATTATATGATCAGGATATTTTTTATAAATTTTCTCTCTAAGGCTCATTGGAGTTTTTTTAAGATCCCATGTTCCCCAACATGGATGTATGTTAATTTCTGTTTTATCACCAAGTCTATTTGTATCTAATTTTTGTTCTACCCAATTTTCTATTTCTTCATAATAGTAAGCATTGAAGGGATTTAAAGTATGATTAATCCTAAATAAAAGATTGCCTGGAGCAATAGCTCTAAGATTCAATAAGTTTTGTTCGATTTTTGTCCACGATAATGGCCATCGAATATAATCAAATCGTTCGTCAATGCCATCAATGCTTGCCTCAAAATAAATTAATTTAAATTTTTTCCAAATATTTAAAATATTTTCTTTTGGAACAATACTAGCATTAGTAGTGTACCACACATCACACTGTGAGGGGTTGGGTATCTTTTCTAAAATTTTAATATGAGTATCAGTAAGTAAAGGTTCGCCGCCAAAAAATTTAACACGTTTAACGTTATTAAAATCAACATTATTTAAAATAGTGCTTAAATACGATTCGTGATTGGACTGCTGATTAATTGTAAAAATTTTATTTTTATTATATTGTTTTTCCCAAAGTGTACTTGCTTCTGGTCCGCAAATAACACAGGCAGCATTACATGTCATATCAAGATTAATATCTAATGCAATTGGTGCTGTAGAGTTTACTTCGGGTACAATATCAAAACTTGATTGTCTAAAACTTTTTTGTCCACCATTTTCTTGTTCCTGACACACACGGCAATCGTTGGTCCAATAATTAATTTTTGCTCTTTCTTTAATTTTTTGGTCATAATATTGATCAATATGGATAGTATTACTGGACCAACAGCAAGGCTTAACAACCAATGATTGATTTAATATCTGAAAAGAGTAACCGTTAGATAAAAATCTACAGAATTGATTTGACATATATTACCCTGTTTTGCTTTTTAGCCCGGCTAGCATCTGCTTGAGTTTAGTGCTATCTACATTACCTTGTACTTTGCTCTCAATACTAAAACCTTCTCGGGGTTTTGCTGTAACGGGTGCCAGTGTACTTGTTGTTTTGATTTGTTCAAGAATGCCCTTGCTAGACTGATGACCAAATCCGCCATCATTGCTGTCTAAGCCTGGGTCAGTGATACGCATGGTTTCTATGTTATATTCCAAGTCCACTTTCATGCCCACGCCTGTACTGCTACGCGATTTCATACATTGTATTTGATAGCGTCCACGTTCTTTCATGGCCCTGCTGGTAAAGATACCAAACACATTGTCTGCTGTATTGATCTTGGATATACCACCTGATATATGACTGTGGTCAAATTCTACTTCTTCAACTGCACTGCGATTCAACTGCGATGCAGTTACCATTAAGATACCTAGTTCCTTAGCCAAGTTACGTAGTTCTTCACTCACATACTTGTC
>CAIMMJ010000276.1 GCA_903842515.1 uncultured Bacteroidota bacterium
TAATTGCTGATCAAAAAATGCCTCAAATGTTGGGTCTAGATTTTTTGAACATTTGCCGAACAGTAAAACCTAATGCTTTTCGCATCTTAATATCGGCACATGTAGAATCTGATAAAGTAAAAAAAGCACTACACGATAACACCATTTATTTTTTTGCCCCTAAACCCATAGATTGGTTGGCTTTTGATACTGCTATTGAATCAATTTTGAAGCTGATTTCAACGCCATAGGTTACTGGCGGAATTAAATGTCTTTTTTGTTTATCACTTTCCTGGACTTGTTGTTAATAATTCGATACGCCAGATAAACAACAAACAGTATAAAGTTAAATTAAGTAATGTCTAAATTTCAAGAATATTCTTCTCTTTAACTTTTTTCATCTCTGTTGGAATATTTTCTAAAATAATTTCCTTTAATGCCCTTAACAATCTTTCTTTTACATACTGATAGTGAGTAACAATACTAATTTCTCTAACAGGAACAGGTGATTTAAAATACCTCAATTGTTTTACTTTAGAGGATGTGAAATTTTTTGTTGCCAATTCTGGAATTACCGTTATTCCATAATTATTGTCAACCAAGTTCATCAAGGTTTCTATACTGCCTGCTTCGTAATGAATTTTCTCTTCTTTGTTGTATTTCTTTTTTAGTTCGCACAAGTTTAATATTTGACTTCTCATGCAATTTCCTTCTTCTAAAAGCCACAATCGGTCCAGTGAAATAGAAGATGGTACAACAAACTTTTTATTGAATCCTTTTTCTGATTTATTTACATATAAAAAATATTTTTCGTAATACACTACCTCCTCTTTGATGCTGTTTTCATTTAATGGTGTTGCTAAGATTCCTGCATCTAACTGACCTGATTTTAGTTTTTCTAAAATTATATCGGTAGTAAATTCGGTGATGAATAAATTTATTTTTGGAAACCGCTTCGAAAAATCGCTTAAAAATATGGGTAATAAATAAGGAGCAACAGTAGGTATTATTCCAATTTTTAAATCACCAGAAATTACCCCTTTTTCTTTGGCGGCAATGTCTCTGAGTTTTGATGTTTCAATTAAAATTTTCTTTGCTTGTTCAATTACCTTTTTACCATCTTCGGTGGGCACTACAGGCTGTTTGCTTCTGTCAAAAATTAAAATATCTAATTCTTCTTCCAACTTTTTTATCATCATACTTAAAGTGGCTTGCGTGATGTTGCACGACTCGGCTGCTTTTACAAAATGCCTTTGGTTATCAACTGCAATAATGTATTCTAGTTGTTGTAAGTTCATATAATAGTCTTCTATTACAAAGATAAATTATATTGACTATATCTATGTAACAATCAAAAAAAAACCGCTTCGGAATGAAACGGTTTAAGTTGTAATATTTTTAAATTTTATACCTTCTGTTTTATCAAATGTGTTAAATGATAATCAACCAAAGCATGAATAGGTTTTTGTATGATGTTACCAATTCTTACATTTAAACTTTCGGCGGCCTTTCGCACAATACCTTCGTGAAAAAAGGCAATGGAGCCAATAAAATGTACAGGATATTTTTGATAATTTGGGAAACAGCACACGTGGTTTTTTAAGAAATCAACTGTTCCATCAAATACCATTTGTTGCACAAATTCTAAATCTTTGTGGTCAGAAATAACTTTCATAAATGAAGCTAAATAAACGTTGGCATGAGGTTTCATGTAAACATTTTGAAAGATTGAGTCTTTGGTAAGTTTAAATTTTGTTTCTAAATCTTTGTGCAATTCAGGTGGCAATTGGTTGTATAAAAATTTACTTAGTACTTTTTTTCCATAGTAACTTCCACTTCCTTCGTCACCCAAAATATAACCAAGAGCAGGCACTTGTTCCTTAACAATGTCTCCATCAAAATAACAAGAATTTGAGCCGGTACCCATAATGCAAGAAATTCCGGGAGTGCCATCATAAGTTGCGAAAGCAGCAGCTACTAAGTCGTGGTCAACATAAATATTTGCATTAGGGAAACACATTTTAAGGGCTCTTTCCACAATGGCTTTTAAATCTCTACTAGAGCAACCGGCACTGTATAAAAAAACTAATTTTACTTTGCTGGAACAGGAATAAAGTTCGGTATTGTTTTTTATTGCATTACTAATTATTTCTTCGTTGTGAAAAAATGGATTAAAACCCATTGTACTGTATTCAGTTCTTTTTTCTCCATCTACCACTACCCAATCGCACTTTGTAGATCCACTGTCGGCAATTACTATCATATTTAAATTTTTGGTTAAAGTATAAATTAATTTTTAGAGTATGTAATCTGTAGATAAAAAATTAGATTTTCTATTTTCTAAAATATCTGTTGTAAGCTTTTGATTTATTTCGCCTTCTTTAAAAGCAACCATAGTCCTAATTGAAAAAACACGTAAAGCATCGCCAACACTTAATGTTCCTTCGGCACTGTCTTTTCTTCCATTAAACGGATAAACATCTGGCCCTCTTTGGCACTGGCTATTAATATTTACACGCCCTACCTGATTTACCAGTTGATCAATTAGCTCACTCATTTGATTGCTGTCTTTGCCAAACAAACTTATTTGCTGTCCGTAATTAGATTCTACCATGTATGATATGGGTTCTTCTATTTCATTAAAAGCAACAACCGGAACAACAGGCCCAAATTGTTCTTCGTGATACACCCTCATTGTTGCATTTACCGGATATAACAGGGCAGGATTGACGAACGATTCAACAATTTCTCCCCCATTTTGGTTTAGCACTTTAGCTCCTTTAGAAATTGCATCTTTTATTAATTCTCCCAAATATTCAGGTTTTTCAAATTCGGGAAGCGGAGTAATAGCAACATTTTCATAAGGCATTCCTTTGCTTAATTTCTCCATTTTAGAAGTAAACTTTTCTAAAAATTCATTGATAATTGTATGGTGCACAAAAAGAATTTTTAATGCCGTACATCTTTGACCGTTAAACGAAAGTGAACCCATAATGCATTCATCAACTGCCAAATCTATATCTGCATTGGGTAAAACAATTGCTGGATTTTTTGCTTCTAAGCCCAATACCGAACGCAATCTATTGGGACGTGGATGAGATTTTTTTAAAATGTTTGCAGTTTTGCTTCCACCAATAAAACCAAAAACATCAATTTTTCCGGTTTCCATTAGCTTTCCTATTGTATCTTTTCCGTGCCCGTAAATTACATTTATTACACCTGCCGGGAAACTATCTTTAAAAGCGTTCAACAATGGTTCAATTAATAAAACGCCATGTTTTGCAGGTTTAAAAATAACACAATTTCCCATTATCAATGCTGGTATTAACAATGCAAATGTTTCATTTAAAGGATAGTTGTAAGGCCCCATACAAGCCACAACACCCAATGGACCTCTTCTTATTTGTGCATAAATTCCTTGTTCCTTTTGAAGCCTTCCTGCATTTCTATCTAAATTTTTTAGAGCATCAATTGTATCAATAATATATTCTACTGTTCTGTCGAATTCTTTTTCAGAATCTTTTAAGTTCTTTCCTATTTCCATCACCAAGTAGGCCACTACTTTTGCACGCTGCTCTTTCATTAGCTTAACAAATTTGAGCATGCAAGAAATTCTATTTTTAACAGACATGGTTGGCCATTCGCCCCTGCCTTGGTTGTATGCATGCAGTGCTGCCTCATGTGCTTCAAAGCTTTCTTTTTCGCCCAACAAAGGGTAAGAACCTAATCGAAATCTTTTTATTTGACCATCGTTGTTTATGCACACAGGAGAAAAAACATTTTCTGTAAGTCCTTTCCATTCCTTTAATGTTCCATTTACCAAGTAATGTTTTTGTTCTAAAATTAAATCTGTGCTAAATTCTTTTGGCAACTCAGTTGCAGTTGGAAACTTAATGATAGTGTTTGTTTTATTTTGATTTTCCATATTATGTGTCATTTTAACACTATGCAAAGGTATAATAATTTTTTAAATACAACGTAGAGATTAAACAAACTGTAAAAACTAAATAAAACAATAAAAAATAAAATGAAGAAGCGTATAGAATAACTCTTATACTTTTATCATTTTAAATTTGGTAGTATAATTCTACAACTATAATTAGCTTTTTAAAATTTAATTTTTTGTTCGGTAATAAACTAATTCACTCAAAAATAGTAAGAAAAAAATCAACAAACTGTTTTAGAATAGTCTATCTAAATAAGGTAACATAGCCCTGCCACTGTCCGTTTCTATTTTTAATGTCTGTGGCATCAATTACATAAAAATAAGTGCCTTGATCGCACTCTTGTCCACTACCGGTTTTTCCTTGCCAAAAATTTGAAACACTATTGCTTTCAAAAACTAGTTTTCCCCATCTGTCAAAAACCTTTAAATTAAATGTTTGCAAACCCTCTCCATTACTCAAGAAACTTTCATTTAGTAAATCGCCATTAGGCGTAAATACATTACCAATTACTAAGTTGCAATTCAAAACTGTCAAAGAAATAGAATCACTGCTGCTGCATCCGTACTGATCTGTAACCAATAAGCTATATTCTCCCGAATTTGAAATATATAAATTAGATGAAGTTGAGCCGTTGCTCCAAAGGTAATTACTGAATGTATTGTTTGGACTTAATGCAACACTGTCTTCAACACAAATTGTGGTATCATTTCCTAAGCTAAATATTGGTAGAGGTATGGCAGACACATTTATTACTGCTGAATTTCCTATGCATCCTGTAGTAGGATAAGTATAAAAAACTGAATATGTACCTTCTAATGAATTATTAGTTGAAAACAAAGCATTGTAAAATTGGTTGGAAGTAAAATTATTTGGACCACTCCAAGTACAATACCCTTCGGGCGATACGTTTAAAATTAATGAATCGCCAAGGCAATAAGTGTTAGACGATAAAAGAACGGGGGTGGGCGGCGTTTGATTTACAACAACTGCTACATTTAAACTATCTGATGCACAAGTTCCAATATTTGCAAAAACAGAATAATTGCCAGCATTATTTTCGTTTACATCAGTAATTATAAATGGATTAACATTGGTATTTACTGAACTATAATTCCAATTGTATTGAGCAGCAGAATTATTAGAGGATGCTTCTAACGTTAGTGTATTGCCGCTACAAATGTTCTCTATTTGATTAGCTACATTTATTGATAAATTTATTTGAGTAACTTCTACGGAATCTATTCCAGTAAGGCAAGAATTTTCGTATAAACTTAAAGTATAAATTCCGCCAACATTTACTAGAATTTGTAATTCACTTGAACTAAAATTATCAGGCCCGGCCCATAAAGCTATGTTTGAAATGCTAGCATTACTTGTTAATTGAATTGGGGTAGCATTGCATATTGTATCGTTTCCGGATATTTGCGGTAACACTTGGGGTATATAGATTTCGGCAAAAACTTCTATCTTTTGACTGGGGCATAAATTATCTGAAATTGCCTGAATAAAATAAGAAGTATTTTGAAATAATATTGGTGTTGTGAATGTTGCACCGCTAAATAATAAATCAGTTGAAGAGTTATTTTGAAACCAGTTTATTGTGTTGGCATTATTTAGTTGAAATTCACCCGAAGTACCCGAACAAACAATTATTGATTGTGTAGCAGGATCTTCTGCGGAAGGAA